>DATEKZ010000425.1:0-6241 GCA_035277185.1 Verrucomicrobiia bacterium | reverse complement strand
AGCGGACTCAGTCTCGAGGTGTGCGGGGGAGCGGGTCAACCTTTGGCGGTCGAATACACCGGCGACTGGGCGCAGTGGATGACGCTGGCGACATCAACGAACTTGGTCGGGAGGCGGACCTTTATCGACCCGGATGCAAAGAACGCAACGTTCCGTGCTTACCGGGCGCGGGTGGTGGCGCCGTGAATGAATGCATAACAACGAACGTTCACGCGCCGCCGGCAACGATATGGAGTGCGGTGACTTGTCACAGCTTTGACTGCGTGGCTGATTCGTCGGCCACGCAAAGCCGGGTGCGACAGCTCGGCAAGGCGATTCACACCATTTCAGTTCGACGGCGACAAGTCGCCTGAGGAAAGCGGCGAGAACTCGCCGCACTCCATATACCGTGGTTCGTCCACAATGCGTAGGAATGAAAGGCCCAATCATGAACACGACTAAAAGACTCCAACCACAAACACGCTCTGCGGGCAACTGCCCAATCACCGGCAACAGCGTATCAATACTAAAGTTACTTAACCGTTATGCCGGAGTCGTCGCCATGGTCTTGATCGGAGCATTCGTCGGCAAAGCTGACGAACTGCAGCGGCCAGGAGAGACCATCGACGCGGGCGACTCGTATCGTCTCAAAGACGGCTCCCGCGTGGTGCTGCATCGGCTATTGAACGAGGTGGCCGTCAAGCACCACAGTTCAGAATCCATCGATCCCGTTCTGCAACAGGCAGGGGTCGAGCGAGACCAGTTGGCTTCCTTGGCCAGCATCGACGGTGGCAAATCGAATATTGTCGATATCTATCAGGTTGAAGACGCGCAGGCCGTTGACAGACTCCTCAGCGCCCGGGAATCCGAAGTTGCCGTCTTCCCCGTGCTGATGGATCCCGTATCGAAACGGAGGATGATTGCGACGGACGAGATCATCGTTCAGTTCTCAGACGGGGTTGGCGGTGCCGAAGCCGAGTTCCTGTTTAGCACGGAGGGTCTCGAAGTCGTGGCAAGTCCCGTGCCGTCCGCGCCCGGCCAGTACCTGGTTCGCATGGCGTCCGCCTCAAGCACCAATGCGTTCGCGCGCGCTGGACAAATCGCCGGGCAGCCGGGTGTGGAATGGGTGGAGCCAAACTTTCTGCGCGAGCTGGAATTGTACTTCATCCCGAACGACGCGGACTTTGGCAGGCAGCAGTATCTCCGCAACGTTGGCGGCACCGAGCACAACGGTGCCGTCGCGGACGCCGACGTAGATGCCGAGCTCGCCTGGGACATTACCACCGGCCATTCCGAGGTTGTGATCGCGATTATTGATACTGGAGTGGATATCGATCATCAGGAGTTGAATTGGGAAACAGGCAAAGTCTTCGTCAATCCAGGCGAATTCGGGAGTGGCCGCGAGACCAATGGCATCGATGACGACGGGAACGGTTACGTTGACGACGTGCGCGGCTGGGATTTCTACTCGCAAGATAACAACCCGCGGCCGGGTTCCAGCGCTTCCGCAGCGCACGGGACAGCATGCGCGGGTATCGCGGCCGCTCGGGGCAACGATGGCCAGGGCATCGCCGGCATTGCCTACGGGTCCAGGATATTGCCGATCAAGATAAATGCCGATAATGGCACGACATTCGCGAGCGAGTTCAACGTCGGGCGGGCGATTCGTTATGCGGCCGATTACGCAGACGTGCTCAGCTCCAGTTGGGGAGGAGGCTCACCGACCGTTGCGATCAATACTGCCATCGATTACGCCGCAACATCAGGGCGAAACGGAAAGGGGTGTGGAGTGTTTTTCGCGAGCGGTAATGCAGGCCGGTGGGGTCCACAGCCGCCTCGCGTCAGTGTCAATGGAATAGCCGCCGGCAACTACAGGTTCGGATTCTACCTCGAGTCCACGGGACCTCTCGCCATGGGCGTTGGCATCGATCAGGTTCGCCTGCTTGGTGCGGATGGGTACTTTCGGTCAACCCAGCCGGTGTTCTTCCAGGACTTTGAAGCAGAAGAACCAGGATGGACGGTCGCTCATGGCGGCGGAGCAACCGGTGATTGGACGGAGACGACCCTTCCATTCTGGCAGTTGATTGGAACGGGCAGCACCCGATCCTATATAGCTCCGGATGTCAGCCAGATTCAGCAACCCGGCGCGTGGGCAGAACTTCGCACGCCGATCTTGAATCTGAATCAGCCAGGCTACGTTCTGGAATTCGCCAGGAACCTCGATCTCGCCGGCGGCAGATTCCAAGTCAGACTCCTCGATCAAAACGACAGCCTGGTAACGGTGTTGGCCGATTACCCGGCGCCTCAATGGGCGATCGGGTCTGATGGGGTTCGGTATCCTGCGAACTACGTCAATTCGATTGCGGTGGGAGCATCCACGGACTTTGACCGGCGTGCGGATTACAGCGAGTACGGAAGCAGTCTATTCTGCGTCGCGCCGAGCAATATGGGATGGAATGACATGGCCACCACGGATCCGGTATCAGGAGGAAGCAACCCGCAGGGCAATTACTTTATGGGGTTTGGAGGCACCTCGGCGGCTACACCCCTCACCGCGGGAGTCGCAGCCCTGGCACTCTCGAAGAATTCCACTCTGACGCGGGCACAACTCAAGGACAACCTGCGACTGGCGTGCGACAAGGTAGGGCACCTCAATTACGACCCGACAACTCTCTGGAACGAGCAATATGGCTACGGCCGCGCCAACGCTTACAATTCATTGACGGTCACGGCGGCGGACACGACGGCTCCTGTCCTCAGCTCGGTGGTAACCAGAACGGGCCGCAGCGTAGAGGTGACTTTCTCTGAAAAAATGGGAAGTGGAGTCACGACTCCGGCGAGCTACGAGATTTTCGGCGCCGGAAAAGGCACGCTGGCCTCGAATCCTTCGTCGGTCAGTTGGGTTTCCGGATACAAATACCTGCTTGAATGGACGAGTGGCGAAATGATCGCGGGGACGGGTAACATTACAATCAGCGTTAGTTCGGCAGTGAAGGATGTTGCCGGCAACAGCATCGGGAGTCCCTTTTTCGGAAATGCGAACGGCTCGCGAGTCATTCACCAGATCGACTGCGGTCCGCGAGGCGCGGCGACCGAACACCCGATCTATCCATTCGATTCGGAGAGAAACTATTGGTCGGGAAGCGGGCAGTTTTATTGGAACAGCTTCTGGCTCACCAGTGTTCTCAACAACGACGGAACGCCGACGGCGGTGTATGAGACCGAACGAGCATTGTTGAACTACACGAGCTTCCCGGGCGACATCCGCTACACGGTCCCGAACATCACCTCCGGGATAAGCCACACCGTGCGGTTGTACTTTTTCGGCAATGGCTATAGTGGCACCCATGCTGGCGATGTCCTGTTCGACGTGTATCTCAACGACATCCTCAAGCTATCCAACTTCGATCTGATCGGCGCGGCGGGAGACGATCGCATCGGGTTATGGGTGGATTTGCCAAATATCGCCGCAAGCAACGGGGCTATCGCTGTTAAGGTCGTGCCAAAAATCGCGTACAATCAATCCTATAGCCAGTGGCTCTACAACGCCACGATCAGCGGGATCAAGGTGACCGCCCAGTGAGTGGAAATCCGGACGGAACGACGCCGTGATCCCACGCACGACAATGAGACTTCGTGCACTAACGACAAAGATATGGAGTGCGGTGACTTGTCACCGCTTTGGCGCCTGGCTGACTCGTCAGCCAGGCAGAGCCGCGTCCAGCGGGTCGCGAAGTGAATCCAGCCCATTGACAGTTCGACGGCGACAAGTCGCCTGGCGAAAGCGGCGAGAACTCGCCGCACTCCATACCACTGCGGTTCGTGCGCAAGTCCCTTCGGAGCTGATACGATTTGCTTGAGCGAACGTCGCGACGCGCTCAAGGTGAAGGGGATGATTTCACGGAAACTCTTTCTCGCATGCGCGTGTCTGGGAGCATCCTGCGTTCAACCGAGCAAGGCCGCGCAGCCGGATTCGGCGGGGAAACGGATCGAGCCTTTCTTCAAACCGTCCGCCAAGGTCGCCAATGATTTCGGTTCGTATCGATCTCTGTTGAAGTTCGATAACGGGCGTCCTGTGAAATCCGCGGCGGATTGGTCAAAACGGCGCGAGGAGATTTTGAATGGCTGGACCAAGATCATGGGACCGTGGCCGCCGCTGATCGGCAAGCCGAGGATCGAATATCTCGAAAAGGCGCGCCGCGACAATTTCACGCAACATCGCGTCCGCGTGGAGATCGCTTCACAGCAGACGACCGTGGGATATCTGCTGGTTCCGGATGGCAAAGGGCCGTTCCCGGCAGTGGTGGTTCCTTATTATGAACCTGAAACGAGTGTCGGGCTGAGTACGAACAAACTGCGCGACTTCGGCTATCAACTGGCGACGCGCGGCTTCGTGACCTTGTCCATCGGTTCGCCCGGCGGCGACGCCCGCAAACCGGCCACCGGCGAGGTGCAGTGCCAGCCGCTCTCGTTCCTTGCTTACGTGGCGGCGAATTGCCGCAACGCGCTGGCGTCGCTGCCCGAGGTTGACCCGAAACGCATCGGCATCGTCGGTCATTCGTACGGCGGCAAATGGGCGATGTTCGCGGCGTGTCTTGATGAGAAGTTTGCCTGCGGGGCGTGGTCTGATCCGGGAATCGCGTTCGATGAGAGCCGCCCGAACGTCAACTATTGGGAACCCTGGTATCTGGGGCGGGACGCCGAGCTTCAGCGCAGACCGGGTTTGCCCACCGACGAAAACCCGCGCACCGGCGCTTACAAGGTTTTGATTGAGAAGGGGTGTGACCTGCACGAGCTGCAGGCGCTAATGGCGCCGCGGCCGTTTCTGGTTTCCGGCGGCTCGGAAGATCCGCCTTCGCGCTGGCGGCCGCTCAATCATGTCGTCGCGGTGAATAAACTCCTGGGACACACCAATCGTGTGGCCATGACGAATCGAGATGGCCACACGCCGACGCCGGAATCCAACGAACAGATTTATTCCTTTTTTGAGCATTTCCTGAAGCCTGGCGAAAGGGACTGAGCATGCCTCGCGGAGTTTTTATGCTCGTCGTCATGCTGTGGACGAGCGCGCCAGGTTTTAAATCGACGGCGGCGGAGACCAACCGCGGCAGCGCCAGGGCTGAGGTGACCCGTCCAGCGCATTTCCCCCATCGCATCTGGGCCGCCTGCGATTTTGAAGGGAGGACACCGGACTACGGCTGGTTCGGGCCGGCGGAGACGAACAATATTCCCAGGTATCCCGGCAACGCGAACGCACTCGGCGTCGGCGCGAGGCCCTATCAAAACTTCAGCGGTGTCATGACGGGGATCAACCCGGTTCCGGGACCGCGCATGGGCAAGGTGAATTACCTCTACGCCCGCTACTGCTTGAAAGGCGCAGCCGAGGCGACCTTCCAGCACTTCAGCCTCACGCGCGCGGACAACCAGCACATCAGGGTCTCGGGACTTTTGGAGGGAAAATGGTCGGAACTGACCTTAGACTTCACGCGCGATTCGCGGCGCAATGACGGAAGCGTTGAACCGTTCGGCGACGGCGAACGAATGGATGATTTCAAGGTTTTCGTCGGGCGACCTGAGGCGGCGGCCAGTTATGAACTCTTCATCGACGACGTGATTTTCTTCGCGAACGACCCCGCCCTGCCGCCCGAACCGGAACCGTTCCCCAATCGGGTCATCTTTCTCGCCGTGTTCGATACGGGGCCGAAGGAAAAGTATTGGCCCGGCGACTTCGAGCTCGTGGAAACTCCGCCAGCCGGCGCGTACTGGCGGGCGGCGAGGTCCGTGCCGCGCAAGGATGGCAAAGGAAAACTCGCGCGTTTGCAGATCGAACCGCCGCGGCCCGTCGGCGCGCATACAAAACTGCGGTTCCGCTATCACCTGACCGGCGCGGCCGCGATGATAGTTCAGATTTTCGATGCGACCGTTCAGGACAATCGCCACCTGAACCTGGCCGGTTTGAAAGAGGGCGAGTGGACGACGGTGCACGTCGATTTCAGTCGCGATTCAAAGCGCAACGACGGCACCACCCATTCGCCCTTCTCTGCCGGGAACAAGGTGGACGATCTGTTTTTCTTCGTGGGGGGCGAAGGCAAGACCGACGTGAACCTGTTCGTGGACGAAGTGGTGCTTTACGACGCGGGGGATCAGAGCCGCTAGAGCGGTTTCAAGAATTCTGTGGCCACTGCAAGAGCCTGGTGCGTACGAGCCGCGCGTCAGCGTCATGGACTGCGGCAGCCCTCTGCCGCTGTGTGTTGCCAGCCTT
>DATEKZ010000424.1:0-4132 GCA_035277185.1 Verrucomicrobiia bacterium | reverse complement strand
AAACAGCCGATCAACCTTCGCCGCCCGGTTCTGCCCTCAGCCCCGCGGCCAAGGATCCGGCGGCAGCCAATACTGCCTCGAATCCATCCAATTCCGACTCAAAACCAGCCACAGCGGATGCTTCCAATCTGACCGGCCGCGGCGTCGCGGAAGTCGAAGCGGCCCTCGGCAAACCCCAGGGAAAGCTGCAAACAGCTCAGGGCGCCTTGTGGCTTTACTCGCAATGGAAGGTCCAGTTCGATCGGAAAGGACTGGTGCTGTCTGTCAAGGAGGACAGGCCCGTCCGTCTTATCAACGTCGATCCCGCTTTTATCGCGGCCGCCGATGCCGCCGACAAGGCTGCGGCCAAACGGGCCGCTGCGGATGCTGCCGAAAAGGCAAGGGCCGCCGCGCCTCAAGTGGAGGACATTCGAGTCGTTTCCAACGGCGGTCAGGAAGTGGACCTCCCTTCCCTGCTGATTGAAGACAAAATCACGATTGTGGATTTCTATGCGGACTGGTGTGGTCCCTGCCAGAAGCTCAGCCCTGTTCTCGAACAACTTGCCAAAGACGATCCTGCTGTTGTGCTGTTAAAGGTGGACATCGTGAAATGGGAAACTCCCGTCGCCCGGCAATTCGATCTTCACTCCATTCCAAGTGTCCGTGTTTTCAATCGCAGCAGGACACAGGTCGGTGATCCGACCCACGACGTGGACGTGGTGATGGAGCGCGTCAAACAGGCAAAAGGGTCTTGATCGCCGGGAACCCCGTCCGCATCGGTCCCTGAAGGGAGGCGGCTGGCGCACGCCCCCCGATTCGTCAGTCGTCGCCCGACTACCGCTTCGATCGCGGCTGAATGCCCGCGACCCGTCCCAGTTCGCGATGGATGCGCGCGACGCGTTCCACCTGCCCTTTTGCCGGAAACCGCTCGTAAAACCCGTCGTTCCGAAACTCCCGAATTTGTTCGGCCCAA
Source organism: Verrucomicrobiia bacterium (assembly GCA_035277185.1). Lineage (GTDB taxonomy): Bacteria > Verrucomicrobiota > Verrucomicrobiia > Limisphaerales > AV2 > DATEKZ01. The sequence goes on along the minus strand of DATEKZ010000424.1, from coordinate 3,180 downwards.
GGCGCCAGCCTTTCGCGCCAGCGCTCAATACGACCGTCCTCCGGTTGAGCGTCCAGCGTCGAGAGATCGGCGCAGACGCGGATCATTGCTTTGAGCGCGACGGGTTTCGTCACCATGTAATTGTCGTTGCCCCAGGCATCTCCCCAGACCTGCGCGCAAGCCTTGAGGAAGTCGCGCACCATGCCGTAGTAACGTCCCGCTCCTCGTTTGTCTGCGCTCTCTTCTTTCTCGATTTTCGCCCAGGCTTGTTTCACCCAGCGGTGAATCTCGTTGAACAACTCCGCCTGCAGAATCCACTTCTCCTGTTTGCTCCGCCCCCCCAGACGATTGATCCGGTAGCGGAGCGGACTGTCTCCCTCGCGGTAAAGCATCTCCACAATGCGCGCCGCGAATCGCCGATCCGGTTCTGCCCATGACACACGTTCGTACAGGTCCACCAGGTGACTCTTGTTGATGCGCGTCGGTGTGGAATTGATGATGACGAACATCTCCGTCGCGAAATCGTCGCTCCGGCCATCGAAGATCACGCAGGGCACATGGATGTTCCTGGATTCGTCCGGATGGGTGCGTTCGTAGAATTGCAGGGCGGCAAGCCGATGCTGTCCATCGATGATCAGGAACTTCTCATCCGGTTCCTGGAGATGGCCAACCATGTCGCCCTCGCTTAACGCCTGGAAGCGTAGTCGTTGCGGAGTAAACAGGAGTACGGTCCCCGGAATGGGCGGTTGACTGACGGCCGTCTCATAAAAATTCCGAATGGCCTTCACCTTGGACTGCGACAGCGCGCGCTGAAAGGCCTTGTCACTCCGTTCAATCCGGGCAATGAATTGCCCCACATCATCCTCGGCCTCGACTTCCTCTGGCTTGATGGACTCGCCCTCGTCGTAAAACCGGCTGATGAACCGAACGCGGCCGAGCAGGTCTTCGGACGGATACGCGACAAAATAGAAGACCGCATCTTTCTGCCGAACCTGGGTGGCAATCATTGCAGGACCTTTTTGTTAGATTTTTCCCTCAATACTCAGTGGACATACATCGACGCCGGCCTCACGGAACTCATCGACCGACGACCAGCAATTCCCGTCGTTCATTGAATTCCGGCGGTCGAATCGGCGGGCCAACTACAGCTAAACCTGGGAACCACGAAAGACAAGCTGTGAAAGCGGTCACCAGACTCCCAACGCCCTCAACTGCGCGATCGCCTTGCCATCCCAATCCTTGTTCGCCGCGGGGCTGGCCGGGCTCGGATGCAGGATTCTTCCAATTCTCAGCGCGGTGCCGGCCATGACTTCCCGGGCTCGCTTCTCAGCAAAATCGCCGACGCCGATAAGCCATTCGGGTTGGAGAATTCCTACGAGGCGGCGCAGGTGGCAGTCGCATGCGGCAAAGAGCTCAGCCGCGTGGGACGCGGGAAGTTTGTCTGGCGTGACGTTGCCGCCGGATTCATCAAAAAATGCCAGCGGGCAGTAGTTGGCAACAAAGTGACTCGCGAAAAAATCTTCGGCGGAGCCGAAGCGTCGCGCGAACAGGCCCCAAAGCCGCCGGCCGCTGACTTCCGAGCGTTGGCAGCCAAAGCCCTTCACCGGCCGCTTCGAATGTTCGCGCACCGGTCTGCCAACCGGCATCTCAATCTTCATCCAATCGCGGACGGCGGTGATCTCGCCGAAGGGCACGCCGGTTTGAGCCATGCCGAATGGGCCGGGGTTCATCCCAAGAAACACGACGCGTTTGCGCCCCACTCCATAACGCCGCAGGTAGGCTGCGTGGACGAGCCACGCGTAGTCGAGCGGATTGTAAACGTGCGTGACGGGCGGCTTGAATCTCAGCCGATCAACAGCGTTATGGAGTTCCCGGGCGGCTTTGATTAACTGGCGGGCGACGGAAGGACCAGGCATATCGTGTGGATGACAATGCGCAACGCATGTTGCCTGCCCGTTAAGGCAGCCCGCGACGCTTTGGGGATTTGAATTCGAGGCAGCGTCACGAGTTTGCGCGATAATGGCGGGAGTCTATGAGAATCCGCGGTTCGAGGCAAATCCGTCCGTTCGCTTTGTCGTCCATTTGATTTTGCTCGCCTCTCCCGCAAGGCCTCCTAACATCCCGACCGAATGGACGCGTTTCACCGGATTGGACTTGTTCTGGGGTTCCTCGCGGGACTGGAGGCGGCTCCGGCGCAGTCGGCTGATCCCGACGGGCTGCGGCGGAAGGGGCAAGACAAGCCCAACATCATTTTCATTCTCGCTGACGACCTGGGCTATGGGGATCTCGGTTGTTACGGGCAGAAAAAGATCAAGACGCCCAACCTCGACCGCCTTGCCGCTGAAGGGATGCGGTTTACTCAGTGTTATGCCGGAAGCACGGTATGCGCTCCGTCGCGGGCGTCGTTGATGACGGGCCGGCACACCGGCCACGCGCGCATTCGCGGCAACGAACGCGTGCCGTTGAAGCCGGAGGACGTGACCGTTGCCGAAACCCTGAAGCCGCTCGGCTACGCGACGGGCATCATCGGCAAATGGGGCCTGGGCAACGAAGGCACCACGGGAATTCCAAACAAACAGGGCTTCGACGAATGGTTCGGGTATCTGGACCAGGTCCACGCGCACAATTACTATCCCGATCATCTCTGGCGGAACGAAGGGCAATGGTCGTTGGCCGCGAATGCCGGCGGGAAAAAAGGCGAGTACACCCACGACTTCTTCACCCGCGCCGCCTTGAACTTTCTCAAGATGAACCAGAAGCAGCCGTTCTTTCTGTACCTCGCCTACACGATTCCCCACGCGAACAATGAGCTGGGCAGGAAAACCGGCAACGGCATGGAGACGCCAGGCGATGCGCCGTACTCCGGCGAACAATGGCCGCAGCCGGAAAAGAACAAGGCGGCCATGATCGCACGTCTTGATGGCGACATCGGAAAGATCCTGAACAGGCTGAAGGAACTCAAACTCGATCAGGACACGGTGATCTTTTTCTCCAGCGACAACGGCCCGCATCGGGAAGGCGGGGTGGATCCGAAATTCTTCGAGAGTTCCGGACCGTTGCGGGGGATCAAGCGCGACCTTTATGAAGGCGGAATCCGCGTGCCGATGATCGCCCGCTGGCCGGGCCGGATCAAAGCCGGAGCGCTCAGCGACCAGGTTTGGGCGTTTTGGGATTTTCTGCCGACCGCCGCGGAGCTGGCCG
>DATEKZ010000423.1:0-2498 GCA_035277185.1 Verrucomicrobiia bacterium | reverse complement strand
GCGAGAGCTTTTCGGGTCGTCCCGGAAACGCGGTGGTCGGGATGGGGTAAACACCCCATTCATTTCCTCGCGGCGGCGATCAGGCTCTCGTGTCATGCACCATTTATCCGCGCTTGACCCAGGTCAGTTGCGGACTAGTCTGCGATTCATCGTCACTTCCTACTCCCCCTTCGCGGAGTGGCAACGAAAGGATTCATGAACACTGTGCGATTCGCGACGTTCAGCGGTTTGGCCCTGTTGTTGTTCGGCGCCGGTCCGGGCTCGCAAGGCCAAACCACTTCCCAAAGCCCCGAGCAGGACTCGCAACCCATCGACCTCTCGAATTTCTACGGCAAGGTGGCCGGGACCGAAGGCGACAGCTGGTTCTCGCACCCGGATTGGAAGATCGTCCCCAAAGGATTGCAAACCTTCGACGGCATCTTGTTCGACGTTTCCGGCACCCTTCTACTCAAGAGCCAGAACATGCCGCAACTCAAAGAGGCTGTGCGCAGCATCCCCGTCAAACGAAAGTGTTCCTACATCCATCTGTTGCACGGCATCGGATACTCTGACGAGGACGGAACCGTTGTTGCCAACATGGAAGTCCATTACGGCAACGGAGAGAAACGGCAGATGCCGATTATCCTTGGCGCGCATGTCCGGAACTGGTGGAAGGAAAAGGAAGAAAAAGTCAGCATGGTGTCTGATCCCGGCTCCGGGGTCGCCTGGAGCGGACAGGGCGAATACCCGCCACCGGACCGGGCGAGCGTGCGGTTGTTTCGCAGCACCTTTGCCAACCCGATGCCGGATCAGGCGATTGATCACATCGATTTTGTTTCCCAGAACAGCAAGGCCATTCTTTGCGTCGTCTCCCTCAGTGTCGGCGACAAAAAGCCCGCCGTGAAATCGGAGTCGTCCCGGCCGGCGCCTTCGACAAGGTAAGGCCGTCGCCGCTGGCATGAAAAAGGGCCGGATCATCGCGCTGGTTGTTGCCTGCCTGTTGCTGATCGTCTTCCTGTTCGTTCTGCTTCAGCCCCGCGAGCCGGTCTATGAAGGCCGTCCCATCAGCGAGTGGATCGAACAACTGACCGGCGTTGTGGGGAATGAGGCTGGCGCGGTCGCATCCCACACGTTACCGAAGCTGATCCAGCAAAAACCCGGCAATGAGATTGTCCCTTATCTCGGCGGGGCTCTTCGCCGGGGCACCTCGGTGAAGGACCGGCTCTACGCCTGGATTCATCCGAAACTGCCGGCGGCGCTTTTGAAAAAGCTTCCCGTGCCGAATCCCAATCGGGACGCCCAATTGCGTTATCGCGCGGGTTTGATCCTCTACTACCTGGGACCGGACTCAGCCAAAGCGGTGCCGCCTTTGACCCGCGCGCTCCGGGACGAAAACATGGACGTGCGTCGGATCGCGGCGGCCGCCCTGGGAAACATCGGCGGCGCCGCGAAGCGGGCCGCGCCGCAACTGATCGCGGCGTCGGGAGATATCTTCCCCGACGTGCGCCGCGCCGCGCTCAAGGCCCTGGCCGGCGTCGAGGAGGACACCGCGATTGTTGTTTCCATATCAGCACGACTGTTGAAGGACGCGGACGACGGCGTGCGCACGGACGCGGCGCAGCTTCTCAAGGAACTCGGCCCGAAAGCCGGAGCCGCCGTCCGGCCCCTGGTCGAGTCGTTGAGCGACACGAACGGCGACGTGTTTCGCTTCGCGGCGATGGCTCTGGGACGGATTGGTCCGGATGCCCGGGAGGCGGTGCCCGCATTGAAGCTGGCGCTGCGCGATCGCGGGCCGGACAGCGAAACAACCATTCGCTGGGCGCTCAAGCAGATCGATGCTCCGGATTTGAGCGACGCCACCCAAAGTCGCTGATGAGCCGGAAAAACATTGTGGGTTGAAGCCTGCTGCGAGGAAGCATACTTCAATGATCGGTATTCAGACCCGACTCAAAATGAGGAGCGGTTTTACTCTCGTTGAGCTTCTGGTCGTGGTCGCGATCATTGCAATTCTCGCGTCCCTGTTGCTACCAGCTCTTTCTTCGGCCAAAGCAAAAGCTCATTCCATCAAATGCATGAGCAATCTGAGGCAAATAACGCTCAGCTATATGGTGGCGGTGGATACGGATGAAGGAAAGCTCTGGCCGGCGTACCGGGGCGCGTGGTTTAACCCGCAACCGGAGGCCTATGCGGCAACGGCGCAGGGCGATTGGTTCGTGAAGAATTGGGGCATGCCCAGCCAGGGTTGGATTTGTCCTTCGGCGCCGGAAAGAAGCACGAACCAATGGGTGACTACAGTGATCCGGGGCAACGACTATGCTGGTTCAGTCGATGCCGCCTGGGTCTTTCCGCGCGATTTCGGGGTCCAATGGTGGTGGTGGTACGCTGATCCGCGAAATACGGCGCTTGCAGAAAAGCGGGTTGGAAGCTACGCCGGAAACAACTGGGTCACAGGCGGCCGATATTTTTTTTACGACAACTATCCATTCGAAAAGGAAGCCTTCCAGATCGAGTCTCAGATT
>DATEKZ010000422.1:0-4290 GCA_035277185.1 Verrucomicrobiia bacterium | reverse complement strand
GTGCGCGAGGATTTCGGCGACGCGGGTGTGAGCGGACTCTGGCGTGAAACGCGTTAGCGCGACGGCATTTCGCGGCCACGTGTCACCTGCAAACACCCGGAGAACGTCGCCGTCGTCATGAAACTCCACCCACGGCAGGCGGCCCTCCAGACGCAGCCATTCCGCGTTGTTCAGCTCGACTGCCTCGGCGAGTTTTTCATCGGTGAGTAGAGTCGGAAGCGGCATAGGATCACAGCACCAGCCCCGTTGGAGCGACGAATCGCACGAATAAGAAGAGGGATGCCGTGGACCCTGCGTTTTGACCGTTGGACGAATCCCCTTCTTTTCTCGCTTCCCATTGTTGGCATATTGGGCTTATTTAGCCGCTGAAGTATTATCAGTCACCACCCATCGTCAATCCGCACGTCATTGAACATCAAGGGCTACGCCAGGTGTCTGAATGAAACCGGCAAGGCAGCGTCTCATACCGTAGCAGTGAACCAGCTTACAAAAACTGGAGTCCACCATGAAAAAAACAAATCGGTCAGTCGCGAAAGTCGAATTCATCCTTTCGAGCGCGTTGGTCCTGGCGCTCACGGGATGCACCACCTACGTCGAACGGCCGTCCCGCACTGTGTACGTGCCGCCAGCGCCAGCGCCGCCGCCGGTCGTCGTGACGCCGGCGCCGCCCGTAGTGGTGATCCACGCGGAAGCCGACTTCTATGAGCCGCTCAGCCCGCACGGGGAATGGGTGGTCGTCGGTTCTTACGGACGCTGCTGGAGGCCAACGCGCGTGGCCACTGGATGGCGTCCTTACTGCGACGGCCACTGGCGGCGAACCGATGCGGGCTGGTATTGGGTCAGCGATGAGCCGTGGGGTTGGGCTACCTATCATTATGGACGTTGGGATTGGAGTGTGGGATTTGGCTGGGTTTGGGTGCCGCACACCCAATGGGCACCGTCCTGGGTTGCATGGCGGCACGGAGCCGGATACGTCGGCTGGGCGCCCCTGCCTCCGTCGGCAAGGTTTGGGGCACGAGGCGTCCTGGAGGTCCGCGAGCCGACGTCTCCGCCGCGCGCATTTGTCTTTGTAAGCGAACAACGTCTTATGGAGCCCGTCCGTCCCACGACGGTGATCGTCAATAACACCACCATCATCAACAAGACCGTCAACATCACCAAAGTCGAGGTTGTGAACCAAACCGTGATCAACGAAGGTCCTCGCCCCGAGATGATCGAACGCAGGAGCGGGCGAAAGGTTCAGTCGATTCCGGTTCGCGAATTGCGCCATAAAGAAGAAACGGAGGTCGTCGCCCGACAACGAAACGTGCCGTCACGTCAGGAGAGAAGAGAACAGCCGCCCGTACTCACGGAATCTGCCCCGCCCCGGACGGCTTCCCCGCGCGACGTTGGCCAGCCTGAAAAACCCGCTGAGGCATCGAAGCGGTCGCAACCTCCCGCGACACGGAATGAGGTCCGCGAGATCGAGCAACCGAAGTCTCCCAACCAGACGGCGAGGCCCGAAGCCGCGATACCCGGCCGCAACGAACGGAAGCAAGAGACGAAAACAGAGAGGACTATACCTGCCGACACCGCGCCCAAAGGCAGACCGGAAGCCAAACCGAGGACGACGATTCCTGCTCGTGAGACTCGTCCGATCGAAAAAGCGCCCGAGGCCGTGACGCAGCCGCAGCCCCCTGCAAGACGTAACGAGGGGCGCGAGGTTGGGCAGCCGAAGTCCCCGGGCCAACCCGCGCGGCCCGAAGGGCAAAAACCCGTCGGCAACGAGAGGCAACGTGAACTGGAACGTGGAAAGGCCAAACCGGAGACGCAACCTGTCCCGGCCAGGAAACCAACTTCGCCGCCGTCCACCAACCAGGTCGAGAAACGGAAGACACCATCAAAGCCGGCTCCGGGCAAACCAGGCGAAACGAAGAAGAAAAAGGACGATAAGAAGAAAGGTGACGAGGAAGAGACGCAACAACCCGCTGCTCCGCCACGTTCGCCTCAGTGATATACGTGGTGCCGACATTAAAGTCTGCCGGAGCACGGGTTTCCAAACCCGCAGACGTTTCGGCCGTCCCGACGCACTTGAGCGGTTTAAGTAAAACCGCAGGAGCAGTGAAACAGTCGGTCGCTGCGGACTTCCCTCTCCCTCAACGGGGAGAGGGATTGAGGATGAGGGGTGAGCTAAGGCTGCTTCCATCTGGGAGAACACGCGGCGACTGACATTGGCCGGCTCGCCCGCGGAGAATTCACTAAACCTGCGCTTCTACAGAGGCCTGCGGTTCACGCGGAGCTGACCGGATTCCACGCGGAGCACCAGACGGACCTTTGGACCCGTTTTCCGAACCAGAGCGTGAGGTCACGACACTCTCGCCTTTGCCGAATTCAACTGTAGGTCACAACGAGACTTGCCCCTCTTTCGGAGATTATTTCTGGCGGATGCCCTGGAGAAACACAACACTGGATAGCGCGTTCCATGACCCGCTTGCTGAAACTGCCGATGTTCCTGCGTCTCTACCGCGCCGGCGTGTTGGCCATTCTCATTGTCTTTGTTCACCAACAGGCACGATGGTTTGACGCACAACGCGGCCCATCCATCTCGCTTCGCCAGGCGCGGAAGTTCTTCCCCCGGGCAAACCGGGTTCAACTCCGGGATGCCGAGCGCGGATTGCATTTCGTCACGGACGCACGCGGGGACACCGTCGGTTGCCTGCTCACAACCTCCCCGTTCACGGACCACATAATCGGTTACTCCGGTCCGAATGATCTTCTCATCGCCCTCGATCTCCGCGGCGCCATTGTCGGGCTTGAGCTGCTGAGATCGGGCGACACCCCGGAACACGTGCAAAAAGTGGGGCGCAACTCCGGTTTTCTGCGCGCGTTCGTCGGATGGAAACCTGGCGAAACGCCTCTGCCGCGGGTCGAGGGCATCAGCGGCGCGACCCTGACCAGCTTCGCCATCGCTGAGAGCATCCAGCAACGCCTCGCCGGCGGCGCGCCTTCCCTTCGCTTTCCGGAACCCGTGACACTTGGCGAAGTTCGCACGCTCTTTACGAATGCCGTCAGCATCGTGCCTGAAAAGGCTCGCCTGCGCGCGCTCGACGCCTCGGGACGTTTGCTGGGCTTCGCCGTGCGCACCTCGCCCCAGGCGGACAACGTCTCCGGCTATCGGGGTCCCACGGAATGCCTTGTCGCCCTTGCGCCCGACGGACGCACGATCGCGGCGGTGCGCGTGCTCAGAAGTTACGACACCGATTCCTATGTGGACCAAATACGCCGAGCCCAGCCGTTCCTGAACCGATTCGTCGGCCGCAGCCTTGAGGAACTGGCCGCGTTCGAATTTCCGCGAGAGAAGATTGAAGGCGTCAGTGGCGCCACACAAACCGCCCGGGCGGTCGCCGAAGGAGTACAACGACGACTGGCCGCTGAACTAAGAGTGCCGTCTCCTGTCCCGGGCTGGCGACCAAAAACGCGCGACTGGATGCTTGCCGGCGTAATCACCGGTGCGCTGGTGATGTCGTTTTCATCGCTGCGGGGAGATCGACGCGTACGCGTGGCGTGGCAGCTTCTGCTCGTTGGCTATGTCGGCCTGGTCAACCACGATTTGCTGTCTCTTGCGCTGTTCGGTGGGTGGGCCGCCAATGGCCTGGCGCTCAAGGCTGCGCCGGGTCTCGTGCTGCTGACGGCCGCGGCGCTGCTGGTGCCATGGACGACGCGGCGGCAGCTCTATTGTCATCAAATCTGTCCGCACGGCGCCGCGCAGCAACTTCTCGGAAACCTTGGTTTGCGCCTGAGATTCGGGTCAATCCGCAGCCGAGGGCCCCTGCGGGCGAGGCTGATCCGCGCGCTGGAGTTTCTGCCCGGCGCTTTGCTCGGTGTGGCGCTGCTCGCACTGCTCCTCGGCGTTCCACTGAACCTCGCAAGCCTCGAGCCATTCGACGCATGGGTCTGGCGCACCGCGGGCCTGGCGACGCTTGTCATCGCCGCGGTTGGCCTTGCCGCATCACTATTCATCCCTCAGGCCTATTGTCGTTTCGGCTGCCCGACGGGATCACTTTTGAACTTTGTTCGCGCGTCCGGTTCCGCCGATCGCTGGGGACGGCGCGACTGGGCTGCGCTCGGCTTCCTGGCGGCCGGGTTGATGACCGTCGTTGGTGTGCGCACGTGGCCGCGCACCGAACCGGTCGTGGAACCGCTCAGGTTCACCGGCCGTACGATGGGCACGACGTGGTCGGCTAAAATCTTCGACGAAGTCGCCGACCCCGTCGTCATCGAGGGGGCTATCGCGGACGAGTTCGAATGGGC
>DATEKZ010000421.1:0-3721 GCA_035277185.1 Verrucomicrobiia bacterium | reverse complement strand
GGTCGAAGGCAAAGTGGAAGTGTCGCCGGCGGAGACCACCACCTGGACGCCGGGCAGGACGAATCAACTGCTCCAGGTCGGTGACCGGCTGCGGACCGGTCTCCGGAGCCGCGCTTCCATCCGCCTCTCAAACAAGAGCGTCCTGCGGGTCAATGAACTGACCACGCTCAAAATCCAGCCCCCGCCCCGTGCCAGCAACACCCCGGTGCTCGACCTTGGATCCGGATCCACCTACTTTTTCAGCCGCGAACGCCCGACCGACGTGGAATTCCGCACCCCTCTGGCGTCCGGGGCCATCCGCGGCACGGAATTCCATCTCGAAGTGGCCGAGGATGGCCGGACGGTTCTCGCCCTGCTCGACGGTCTGGTCGCGTTGAACAACCCGCAGGGACAAATCGAACTGAAAACCGGCGAACAAGGCACTGTTGAATCAGGCAAAGCGCCGACCAAAACCGCTGTCATTGACGCCATCAACATCATCCAATGGTGCCTTTACTATCCCGCGGTGCTCGAAGTGGACGAACTGGGATTGGACGCCAACACGGGCCAGGTGCTCGCGGAATCGCTGGCGTCGTATCGCCGCGGCGATCTGCTCCAGGCACTGGCCGGATATCCGGAAGGTCGGTCCCCGGCAACCGATCCGGAGCGAATCTATCGGGCGGGTTTGCTGCAGTCGGTCGGTCAGGTCGAACAAGCCGAAGCGCAACTCAAAGAACTTTCGGCGCCTTCCGCCCTGGCGGATGCGCTGCGCCAGATGGCGGCCGCGGTGAAGTTACAGCCGTTGAACCGAAGCGCGCCCCCCGCCTCCGCGACGGAATGGCTCGCGGAATCCTACTATCGACAATCCCGCTCTCAACTTGATGGTGCGCTGGAGGCGGCCAGGGCGGCGACCGCAAAGTCGCCAAACTTCGGGTTTGCCTGGGCACGCGTGGCCGAGCTGGAGTTCGGTTTTGGACGAACGGCCGGCGCGCTCGCCGCCCTCGAAAAAGGCCTCCAACTGTCGCCGCGTAACGCCCAGGCCATCGCTCTCAGCGGATTCGTGCGGGCCGCTCAAAACCGGATCGCGGAAGCCTCCCGACTCTTCGACGAAGCCATCGCCATCGATCCCGCGCTCGGCAACGCGTGGCTGGGACGCGGCCTGTGCCGCATCCGACAGGGAAACGCCGAGGCCGGGAGACAGGACCTGCAAGTCGCCGCCACACTGGAGCCGAACCGCGCCTTGCTGAGGAGTTATCTGGGGAAGGCGTTCGGCAACGCCCGCGACGAACAACTCGCCGGCAAGGAATTGGGACTCGCCAAACGGCTTGATCCAAATGATCCGACATCGTGGCTTTACTCCGCGTTGCTCAACCAACAGCAAAACCAGGTCAACGAAGCCGTCCGCGACCTGGAGAAGTCCCAGGAGCTGAATGACAATCGCCGCCTGTTCCGTTCGAGGCTGTTGCTGGATCAGGACCGCGCGGTCCGTGGCGCCAACCTGGCCGGCATTTACCGGGACGCCGGCATGACCGACGTAAGTGTTCGCGAAGCTTCGCGCGCGGTAAACAGTGACTACGCAAATTACTCCGCGCACCTTTTCCTGGCCAACAGCTACGACGCCTTGCGCGACCCGAAACTGCTTAACTTGCGTTATGAGACGCCCTGGCTGAGCGAACTTTTGACCGCTCATCTCCTCGCGCCCGTCGGCGCCGGTTCGCTCTCGCAGTACGTCTCCCAACAGGAATACTCGAAGCTGTTCGAACGCGACCGCCTCGGCATCAGTTCCAGCACCGAGTATTTCAGCAGCGGCAACTGGCACCAGTCCGGTTCCCAATACGGCACCGTCCGCAACTTCAGCTACGCGCTCGACGGCGACTACCTTCTGGATAACGGCCAGCGACCGAACAACGATTTTGAGTCCATTTCGGTCTCGGCGAGGGTCAAATACCAGCTCACGCCCGCCGACAGCGTTTATCTGCAGGCTCAATACAACAACTACGAGTTCGGCGACGTCCGCCAGGTTTATGACCAGTCCACAGCCAGCACGACTCTGCGGGTCAAGGAAACCCAGGAACCCAATCTCTACGCCGGCTACCACCACGAATGGGGACCGGGCAGTCACACGTTGATTCTGGCCGGCCGATTGCAGGACACGCTCGATCAGGCTGACACAAACGCGACGATCCTGACGCTGGACAAAGATGCCTCCGGCCAGGTCATCGGGGTCACACCGCGCAGCTTCGATCTCGGTTACGAGCGCGACCTGGAAGCCTACACCGCCGAGTTGCAGCAGATCTGGCAGCCGAAGTCGCAAACGATTGTCGTCGGCGCGCGGTTTCAGACCGGCGACGTGGACACGGATGCCGAATTGGGAAGAAATCCCGTCGCGTTTCCGCCGATCTACGCCAATCCGCCCTCTTCCCAGCAATTCGACAACGAACTCCAACGCGTGAGCTTTTACGCCTACGATTTCTGGCAGGTATTCGATTCGGTGCAGCTCATCGCCGGCGTAAGCTACGACCGGCTCGAGTATCCGCAAAATAGTGAAGTGCCCCCGGTGTCCGACGAACAGACCACCAAAGATCAAGTATCGCCCAAAGCAGGTCTGGTCTGGACCCCACTCAAGAACACCGTGGTCCGCGGCGCCTACACGCGTTCTTTGGGAGGCGTTTTCTACGATACCAGTGTCCGCCTTGAACCGACACAGGTAGCCGGGTTCAACCAGGCGTTTCGTAGTTTGATCCCTGAATCGGTGGTGGGTTTGGTCCCGGGATCGAAGTTCGAAACGTTCGGGGTCGCACTGGACCAGAAGTTCAAGTCGCAAACCTATTTAAGCGTCGTCGGCGAAATCCTGAACTCCGAAGGCGAACGCGTCGTCGGTGTCTTCGACTTCACCCCGCCGACGCTCCCTGCGGTCCCGTCCGGCACGCGTGAGCGGCTCGATTTTGAAGAACGCTCCCTGACGTTCACGGTGAACCAGTTGATCGGAAACCATGTTGCGATCGGGGCCAGCTATCGTCTGACCGAAGCGGACCTCGAGGACGAATTCGTGGACATTCCGACGTCCGCCAGCGCTTCGGCGCGCCAGGATGTGAGCGCGACGCTGCATCAAGTAAACCTCTTCGTTCGTGTGAATCATCAGTCCGGGCTCTTCAGCCAGTTCGACACCGTCTGGTCGCAACAGTCCAATCGCGGTTATTCACCGGACATTCCGGGGGATGACTTCTGGCAATTCAACGCCTACCTCGGCTATCGGTTCCTGCATCGTCGCGCCGAACTCAAAGTCGGACTGCTGAACATCACGGATGAAGATTACCGGTTGAATCCGCTGACATTGTATTCCGAGTTGCCGCGCGAACGCACCCTGGCCGCGAGCTTCAAGTTCTACTTTTAGGCTGTCACCGTTAGCCCGATTGTGCAGGATTCGGCGCAGTGTTTGAGAGTTAATCATCAGTCACAACCTGCATCCCTGTGAGTCTTGGGAGAAAACTGTTGCAATTCAAAAGAGGCGGGCTGATTGGCGCCGCAGTGGCGCTCTTGTGCGGACTGATTCTTCACAGTGAGTTTGGCCTGAACCTGACCGAAAGGAGTTACGACTATCCCTTCGGCCCCCGCCCTCCAATCCCGGTCAACGAGGTTGTCATGGTTTATCTCGACGAGGAATCGCACAAGGAACTGAACCAGCCTTTCAATGCGCCTTGGGATCGGTCAATCCACGCAAGACTTCTGGAGCGTCTAACCG
>DATEKZ010000420.1:0-4437 GCA_035277185.1 Verrucomicrobiia bacterium | reverse complement strand
ATTCCATCGTTGTCCTCGAAGACACTGACGGCGATGGCAAGGCCGACCAACATGCCGTCTTTGCCGACGGGCTGTTGATCCCGACGGGCGTTGCGCCCGACGGCAGAGGGGGTTGTTACGTCGCCGCGAGCCACGAATTGCTTCATTTCAAGGACACAAACGGCGATGGCAAAGCCGACGAAAGGCGCATTGTCCTCACCAGCTTCGGCACCGAGGACACGCACCACAACCTGCATACGTTGCGGTGGGGCTACGACGGACACCTGTACATGAACCAGTCGATTTACACGCATTCGCACGTCGAAACTCCGCACGGCGTGGTGCGTCTGAACAGCGCCGGCATCTGGCGCTTCAGCCCTCTTGTTCAGAGTCTCGAAATCTTCACGAAGGGCGGTTGCAATCCGTGGGGTCATCATTGGGATCAGTACGGGAACTCATTCTTCACCGACGGCGCCGGTTTCAAAGGGGTTTATCATGCGATGGAAGGCGCAACTTACTTCACCTACGCCGACATGCGGCGCGAGGCCGAGAGCATCACGCCGGGCAACTGGCCGAAGTTTTGCAGCCTCGAACTGGTCCACAGCCCGAACTTTCCCGCCGACTGGCAGGGCGACGCGATCACGTGCGATTTCCGCGCGCACCGCATCGTTCGCTTCAAGCTCGAGGAGAACGGTTCGACCTTCGCCGGCAAGGAAATGCCCGACCTCCTGCGCACGACCAACGTCACGTTCCGCCCCATCGACGTGCGTCTCGGCCCTGACGGCGCGCTCTACATCGCCGACTGGTCAAACCCGATCATTCAACACGGCGAAGTCGATTTCCGCGATCCGCGCCGTGACAAGGAACATGGCCGCATCTGGCGGGTCATCGCGAAATCCCAAATCCGAAACCCCAAATCCGAACTGGCAGGAGGCCGGGACCTGACCAAACTTTCCAACAACGACCTTCTCGACCTGACGCTGTCGCCAAACGGCTTCAACCAGGAGCAGGCCCGTCGCGTGTTGTCGGAGCGCGCCCTGGCCGGCAGGCAGAGCGAAATCACGGCGGCGCTATCGGAGTGGGTCGGGAAGAAGAAGAGCGACCGGGCGATCCTGGAGGGCCTTTGGCTTTGCGACTCCTTGAACGTCGCCGTGCCCAACCGGCTTACGGAACTGGTGGCGAGCAAGGACGGCAGCATTCGCGTGGCGGCCGCCCGTATCCTTTCCCACTGGCATCCCCTCATGCCGAACGCGCTGGAGCTGTTCCAACGGCTGGTCGCCGACGAACATCCCCGGGTTCGCCTCGAAGCGTTGCGCGCGCTGGCGGCGGCGCCTTCGGCGAAATCCGCCGAACTGGCGCTCAGCGTCCTGGACAAACCGATGGATGCCACGCTCGATTACGCGCTCTGGCTCACGATCAACGATCTCGCGGAGCCGTGGATCGCGGCCGTTCAGAGCGGCGAGTGGAAAGCCGAAGGCCGTGAGAAACAGTTGGAGATCGGGCTTAAGGCCGTAAAACCCGAACAGGCCAGCCGCGTCCTCGGCCAGATTCTCTCGACGCGCCCGTTAACTCGTGACGGCAAAGGTCCGTGGATCGAAATCATTGGCTCTGCCGGCACCGCCAAAGAGTTGCGCCAGCTTTTCGACCAGATCCTCAACGGCGGTTTCGACGACAGCGCCAGCGCCCGCGCGCTTAAGGCGCTTGCCGAAGCCTCACGGCTCCGCAAGACGAAACCGGACGGTTCGACGGTGGAAGCGGGCCAGTTGCTCGACCACGCGTCCGAGCCGGTGCGGCTCGAAGCGTTGAAGCTGGCTGGTGAATGGAAAAACCTCGGCCCGCATTTCCCGAAGCTCGCCCGGATCGCGGGAGCGCCGGATTCCTCTTCGGGGCTGCGCGGCGCCGCGTTTGACGCGCTCCGCGCCGTCGGCGGGAAAGGCGCAGTCGATTCGCTCGTGGCTTTGACCGCCCCGGACAGAGATGCCGCCATCCGACGGCAGGCCGCCGCCGCGCTCGCTGCCGTCGATCCCGGTCAGGCCGTTCCGCGCGCGATCGAGATCGCGAAATCCACCACCGACGAGACGCAGGCGCTGGAACTCTGGCGCGCTGTTCTCCCTGTGAAAGGCGCAAGCCAATCCCTTCGCGACGCGCTTCCGGAAAAGAGTTTGTCCGAGGCCGCTGCCAAGGCCGGAATGCGCGCCGCGCGCGAAGGCGGCCGCAACGACGTCGATCTGGTGGTCGCTTTTGCCAAAGCCGGCGGACTGGCGGCGAACACGCAGGCGCTCACCGGCGAAGTGATCAAGGACCTCGTGGCGAAGGCGGCGTCCCAGGGCGATCCTGCGCGCGGCGAATGGGTGTATCGCCGTTCCGACCTCGCGTGCATCACCTGTCACGCGATCGGCGGCGCGGGAGGCAAGGTCGGTCCCGACATGACCAGCATTGGCGCCAGCGCGCCGGTCGATTACCTTGTCGAATCGCTGTTGCTGCCAAACGCGAAGATCAAGGAGGGCTACCATTCGGTGAATATCGAAACCAAGGACGGCCAGTCACTCACCGGAACCCTGGCGCGAGAAACGCAGGAGGAAGTGGTTTTGCGAAACGCCACCGGCACCGAGGTCAGCGTGGCGAAGAGCAACATCGAAAGCCGCCAGATGGGAACCCTGTCCCTGATGCCGGCCGGCCTGCCCGACAATCTCGCCGAGCGGGAGAAACTCGATCTCATTGCCTTCCTGTCGAGCCTGGGCAAGCCAGGCGAGTTCGACGCCAGCAAAGGCGGGGTCGCGCGCAAATGGCGCGTTTATACCTTCACCCACACTGACCAGCAGCACGGGAAGGGGGGCGATATCTGGGAAAAACCGCTCTCCGACAAGATGTGGCAGCCGGCTCTTTCACTGGTCAGCGGGAAACTTACGAAAGCGGCGTTGCAGGAGGCCAGCAAACGGGAATTCTGGGTCGGCACGCTCGATGTTTTTGCCGCGACTGAAATCCAGGTCGCGAAAGCGGGACCCGTCAAGTTGAAGCTCGACGCAGCCGCCGGCGAAATCTGGATCGACGGACGGAAAGTCGGTGGAGCAGGCGAGAGCAAAGTGGATTTGCCCGCCGGCACGCACCGCGTCCTGGTCCGCCTTGATCCGAAGAGTGTTCCGGACTACGTGCGACTCGAATCACCCGACGCGACGTTCGTGCTGAACTGACGGGAATACTGGGAGTGATGGAGTCGCGGAGCGCTGGAGCAATGGAGTGATGGGGATGGATGATTCGGCGGGATCCACGGTCCCCCAGTTCTCCAGCACTCCTCCCCTCGCTCCGCTCTCTTCACCAGTCTCAACTTGGATTGGGGTAGTTGCTGTGATATTGTCACCGTCAAAAGGAAATTCAGATCAGCCCATGAAAAGTCGTACCTGCCGATTGGCAGTGGCAACAATGGCGGTGGCACTGACGGCCAGCCAAGGCCCGGCGCAATCTATTTACACCCCGTATACCTTCACCACACTCGCCGGAAACGCCGGCTACGGGACGGGGAGCGGCAACAGTTTTAATTATCCTAACGGCGTGACAGTGGACAGCGCGGGCAACCTCTATGTGGCAGACTCATGGAACCACGCGATCCGCAAAGTGACGCCGACCGGAGTAGTGACAACGCTGGCTGGCCTGGTGTTAAGCGTGCCTCACGGCGTGGCAGTGGACAGCGCGGGCAACCTCTATGTGGCGGACACATACAACCACACGATCCGAAAGCTAACGGCGGGGGGTGAGGTGACAACGTTGGCCGGACTGGCGGGCAATGCTGGTAGCGTGGACGGGACGGGGAGTGCCGCGCGGTTTAAATTTCCTCTCGGCCTCGCGGTGGACGGAGTGGGTAACGTGTTTGTGGCGGACACATCCAACTCCACGATCCGAAAAGTGACGCCAGCCGGATTGGTAACGACGCTGGCCGGCTTGGCGGATAATAATGGCTACGCGGACGCGACTGGGACCGCGGCGCGGTTTAATTATCCTGCCGGCGTGGCGGCGGATAGCTCGGGCAACGTCTATGTCGCGGACGCAATTAACCACACGATCCGAAAAGTAACGTCGACAGGAGTGGTGACGACCCTAGCCGGACTGGCTGGAGGTCCCGGCAGCGTGGACGGGATCGCAAACGCGGCACGGTTTAATTATCCTGCCGGCGTGGCGCTGGACAGCGCGGGCAACCTTTATGTGGCGGACGAAATGAACCACACGATCCGGAAAGTGACGCCGGCGGGCGAGGTCACGACTCTGGCCGGACTGGCGGGCAGCAATGCCAGCGCGGACGGGGCGGGACGCAACGCGCGGTTTTACGAGCCTCGAGGCGTCGCGGTGGACAGCGCGGGCAACACCTATGTGGCGGATTCAAACAACCACCGGATCCGGAAGGTGACGCCGACGGGTGAGGTGACGACCCTGGCCGGACTGCCGGACGGTGCTGGCAATGTGGAC
>DATEKZ010000419.1:0-4437 GCA_035277185.1 Verrucomicrobiia bacterium | reverse complement strand
ATGTGGGTGTCGCAACGACGGTCCACTCTGGCGGGCCGGCATTTCCGCCATACGATTTTCCGGACAGGTGCCCCGCGAAAGTTTCCGTGGGACTCAATTCAGTTGCAGGCCCGCGGCCCAGCGCACCAATCGCCGGAACATTTCCCAATTGTCGTGGTCCTTGATGGCGACGTCGCCAATCCCACGGCCGTCCAGCGCCGTGTCCGTGATCCAACCGGAATCGGTGGCAATGACCACGCGGCCTTTACCCGGCTCCGCGGTCGCGAGCAAACATCCGGGTTGGTCGCGCGCGCCCTTCGCCGGCTTTTGGTTCAGATCGTTCATCACCGGGGCGCGCGGCTTTGCCGGATGCGAGGGGTCGAGGAGCAAAAGGTTGCCCGTGTAATACGCCCAGCTCAACCCGCCTACGAGCGGCGCTTCCCTTGGTAACACCAGCTTCTTGGCATCGGTGTAAAGGTTGGTGAACTGGATGCCGAAGCGCGAAAGCAGCCTGTTGACATCGTTGATCTCCAGGTTGTGGTTTTCCTGGTTGCCCATGATGATAAGCCCGCCGCCCTTTTCGACAAATCCGGCGAGCGTCTTGATGTCTCCCGTCGATACGTGCGGAGGCGCCGGATGGTTGCCGACGGCTTTGTCGCTCGGGTTTGCGATGAGAAGCAGCTTCACGCCTGCGAGTGTCTCCGGCGTCAGCGGTTGGTTGTGAACGCGCACTTCAAACTCACCGCGCAGTTGTTGCAGGACCTCTTTGTAAGTGCCGTCCGGCAGATAGCGATTCTCCCCCTCCGCGTTGTAGTAACGGCTGTAGAGCAGGACCGGTTTCGATCCGGAATCGGCCGATTGTCCTTCCCAGCCGGAGGTTGCGGTCAGAGCAGCCAGGATCGCGAAGAATGACCGCCAGGAGATCAACGAAGTGGATCGGGCCGCTCTCGTCACGGCGGGGTCGAACGGCGAGCCGCGGCGTGGAATGGCCTGCATCTTCGGGACGACATAGGGCATACCGTCAAAGCCTTGCGAGGATTTTGTTTTCATAGAGGTCACTGCCTCCATCATGGAGGAAATCATTTTTGCTTCAATACCGCGCTTTCCTCAAATATCGCATGGCGAACGACCGTCCGTTCGTCGGACGTGTAAACGACATGAATCCTGGCATCCCTGGCCTGGACGACGGTCGGGTACGCAAAGTCGCCCTCACCCTCCGCAATGTTGCGCCGATGGGGGAACGTTTTGCCGGCATCGGTCGAAATGGCAATCGTCAGCGGCGTACGATTGGTGAAGCTGTTGTTGAAAACCAGCGCCAGGTGGCCGTTCTGAAGTTTGATGAAGTCAACAGCGGCATTCGGGTTCGGAAACTCCGAGTCCTTGCCTTCACTCCAGGTGCGCCCGCCGTCGCGCGATTCTGTTCGCACCATCCAGCCATCGGACCGGCCTTCGTAATCGCCGCCGCGACGACAGTAGGCAATGACGTGATTCGGCGTAATCTCCGCCACCGCGGGCTGGATATTGCCCAGCCGCGAGCGGACCCGGCTGCCCGGGATCCAGGTTTTCGTCAGTGAATCAAACCGCAGAAAGAGTGAAGTGCACTGGGCATCGACGGCTTCGGTGTCGCGGCCGACCTCGTGATAAATCGGCAGCAAATACTCGCCGTTGTGCAAAACGATGGGTCGGCTGCGCACCATCATGCCTTCCTCGAACGCAACCATGAACGGCTCCGACCACGTTTGCGCGCCGTCGCGGGAGATTTTTGCCGCAATGCGGGAATCGGTCCAGTGCGTTCCGTAACGCGTCACGTAAAACAACCAGACCACGCCATCGGGCGCCTGCCAGACGACGGGATTGCCGAGCGCATGGAATGGATTGCTGGCGATCTTGACCGGCGGCGACCATTTGTTTTCTCCTTTTTTCAGGCGCGTCCCGAAAACGGCCGCGCTGTTGTCGCTGTATTCCCCGCCGCCGCTGAAGAAGGCCAGGTACAGGTCGCCATCCTGCAATTCGTCGAAACTGGCTGGATGTTTGTACTCGCCGGTTTTGACTTCGGGACCGAGGACCCGCTCGACGACGATGTCGGTTGCCGCACCCGCCCACGCGCCGAAAGCGGGGCAGAGGGAGAAGGTGACGGCAACAGAAAGCAGCACCGGAGCCGAGGGAAGAATCAGGTTCATGTCCAGACAATTGGAACACGCTTTCGCGTATTGTTCCAAGAACGAAGCGGAACGCGGAACATTCTTTTTCACTTTGGACGGAAATCACGATAACCTGCCGCGCATGACCACCTCAACGAAGTCATCTGCCTCATCACTCTTCGGCCTTCTGGTTGCGGTACTTTCCTTCGGCGGATCCGATGTCAAAGCCGCAGGACCCCGCGCCTTGCCTGAAGGACAACTGCCCAACGACGTCCGCCTTAAACCGCCCAAGGACCTTGATGGCTACTTTCCGTTCACGCCGGCGAAGTCTCCCGAGGAATGGACCCGACGTGCCGAGCGGGTGCGTCGACAGATTCTCGTTTCCCAGGGGCTGTGGCCGATGCCGACGAAAACGCCCCTCAATCCGATTGTTCACGGAAAGATCGAGCGCGACGATTACACGGTCGAAAAAGTCTATTTTGAAAGCCTCCCGGGTTTCTATGTGACGGGCAACCTGTATCGGCCGAAGGACAAGAACGGCAAACTGCCCGGCGTGTTATGCCCGCACGGGCATTGGGACCAGGGCCGGTTCATGGACCAGGGTGAGGAAGGAGTGAGGAAGGAAATTGCTCAAGGCGCGGAGCGATTCGAGGAGGGCGGACGCAGCGTGCTGCAGGCCCGGTGCGTGCAACTGGCGCGCATGGGCTGCGTGGTCTTCCACTACGACATGATCGGTTACGCCGACAGCACGCAGATTTCCTTCGAGATCGCGCATCGGTTCGCGAAACAGCGGCCCGAAATGAACACAGTTGAAAACTGGGGCTTGTACAGTTCGCAGGCCGAGGCGCATTTCCAAAGCGTCATGGGTCTGCAAACGTGGAACTCCATTCGCTCGCTCGATTTTCTGCTCGGCCTGCCGGACGTCGATCCCGAGCGCATCGCCTGCACCGGCGCGAGTGGCGGTGGCACGCAGACATTCATCCTGAGCGCGATCGACGACCGTGTGAAAGTGGCGTTTCCGGCGGTGATGGTTTCGACCGCCATGCAAGGCGGTTGCACCTGTGAGAACTCCAGCGGGCTGCGCGTCGGCACGGGCAACGTCGAGTTCGCCGCCCTGTTCGCGCCCAGGCCGCTCGGCCTGACGTCAGCCGACGACTGGACCAAAGAGATGGCGACGAAAGGTTTCCCGGAGCTGAACCAGCATTACACGATGCTGGGGGCGCCGGACTGCGTGATGCTCAAGCGTGGAGAGCACTTCGGCCACAACTACAACTCCGTCAGTCGGACAGCGATGTATTCGTGGCTGAACAAACACCTCAAGCTCGGACTCAAAGAGCCGGTCCTGGAAGAAGATTATCGCCGGCTGACGCGCGAGGAAATGTCGGTTTGGGACGCGCAACATCCGGCGCCGGCGGGCGGGTCGGACTTCGAGCGCAGGTTGTTGCGCTGGCTTACGGACGACGCCGACAAACAGTTGCGCGAGCTCGGCAAGGCGCCAGACAAATACAGGCAGGTGGTCGGCGCCGCCGTGGACGTGATCATCGGCCGCAACCTTGACGAAGTCGGCGGGCTCGAATGGGACTTGAAGACCAAGGAGGACCGCGGGAAATATCTCGAAATGGCCGGACTGCTGCGCAACAAGTCGCACGGTGAGGAGTTGCCCGCCGTTTTCCTCCACCCGAAGCAATGGAATCAGCAGACGGTCATCTGGATCACGGACGCGGGCAAGACCGGGCTGTTCGCCGACGGCCCGGCGGCCAGACCCAAACCGGGTGTCCAGAAGCTTCTCGATGCCGGCGCGACGGTTGTGGGCGTGGACCTTTTGCTTCAGGGCGAATTCCTGGCCGACGGCCAACCGGTCGCTCAAACTCGTCGCGTGAAGAATTCGCGGGAAGCAGGCGCTTATACATTCGGATACAACGACACGCTCTTTACCCAGCGCGTGCATGACGTTTTGACGGTGGTGAAGTTCGTCAAAGACCACGAACGCAAGAGCGATTCAATCGATGTGATCGGCCTGGGCGCCGCAGGACCGTGGGTCGCGGCGGCGTTGCCTCAGACCAAAGGAAGGATCAATCGGGCCGTGATTGAGTCGGGTGATTTCCGTTTCAGCAAAGTGTTGGACCTTCACGATCCGAATCTTGTTCCGGGCGGCGCGAAGTATGGCGATTTGCCCGGCATGATTGCCCTGGCTGCGCCGACGAAAGTCCTGAGCGTCGGTAAAGACGGCGTGACCGCGAGCTCAGCGCTGGACTCGCTGACACGCCGGTGAACAGACCTGTTGTTCCTTCGCCGGGCAGGGATGCGCCTGCGCGCC
>DATEKZ010000418.1:0-9499 GCA_035277185.1 Verrucomicrobiia bacterium | reverse complement strand
CTCCATGAACCCGACCTGTTGCGCGCCCAGACGGAGCGGCTCTTGGCCGATCCGAAATCGCGGCAGTTCGTGGATGCCTTCCTCGATTACTGGCTCGACCTTCGGAGAATTGTTGCCACCGCGCCCGACGCCAATCTGTATTCCGACTACTATCTCGACGATTTGCTCACGGAGTCGGCGCTGGAGGAAACGCGACTGTTCTTTGCCGAGCTGGTACGCGGTGATTTGCCCGCGCGCAACGTCGTTGCGTCGGACTTCGCGATGCTCAACGAACGCCTGGCCGATCACTACGGTCTCCCCAAAGTCGAAGGCGTGGCGCTGCGACGCCAGCCGTTGCCTGAAGATTCCGTTCGCGGCGGACTCATGACGCAGGCCGCGGTGCTCAAGGTCACGGCCAACGGCACGACCACGTCGCCCGTGCTGCGCGGCGCGTGGATCATGGAGCGCATTCTGGGCCAGAAACCGCCGCCCCCGCCGCCCAGCGTTCCCGCCGTAGAGCCGGACATTCGCGGTGCGATCACCATCCGCCAGCAACTCGACAAACATCGCACCCTGGAGACCTGCAACGCCTGCCATGCGAAGATTGATCCGGCGGGATTTGCGCTGGAGAATTTCGACGTGATGGGGGGCTGGCGCGACCGCTATCGTTCCGAAGCCGGCGGCGATCGGGCGCAGGGCATCGCCAAGAGCGGACAAAAATTCGCCTTCCACTATGCGCTGCCCGTGGACGCCAGCGGCGAGCTTCCCGATGGCCGGAAATTCCGCGACATCCGCGAGTTCAAACAACTTCTGCTCGACAACGAAAAGCAACTCGCCCGCAACCTCGCGCGGCAACTGGCGGTCTATGCCACGGGCGCGCCGATCCGCTTCGCCGACCGCGAACCGATCGAGGAAATCCTGCAACGCGCCAGTTCCAGCCATTACGGCGTCCGCAGCCTCATCCACGCAGTGGTGCAGAGTGAGTTGTTCTTGCAGAAGTAATCAGTGATCACTGATCACTGATCTCGATGCTCAGTTCTGGATGATGAGTGCTTCCGACGAGCAATCGCGCCCTTCGATGGGCGATGGTGATTTTCGCACGACCCATTGGAGCATCGTCCTTGCCGCCGGGCGGAGCGACTCGACCCGTGCACGCGATGCTCTCGAAAAACTCTGCCAGACCTACTGGTATCCGCTCTACGCGTTCGTCCGCCGGCTCGGCCACCGTCCGCACGATTGCGAGGATCTCGTGCAAGCCTTCTTCACGCAGTGCCTCGAAAAACATTACCTCGTCGCCGCGGACCAGGCGAAAGGCCGCTTCCGCTCATTTTTGCTCATCGCGTTGAAGCGTTTCCTGGCCAACGAATGGGACAAGGCGCGCACACGGAAGCGCGGCGGAGGTGAGCCGCCGATTTCGCTCGACGCGCTGACAGCGGAGCAGCGTGACGCGGTTGAACCGGCTGAACACCTCAGCGCCGATCGGCTTTTCGAGCGTCGCTGGGCGCTGACATTGCTCGACAAGGTTCTTTCCCAATTGCGCGAAGAACAGATTGCCGCAGGCCGGAGCGCCGCGTTCGATCTGCTAAAGGATTCACTCACCGGCGGACACGCTGCGTCCTACGCTGAACTCGCTGCGGGTCTGGGCAGGACGGAGGGCGCGGTGAAGGTGGCCGTCCATCGGTTGCGACGGCGGTACCGCGAGTTGCTCGAAGCAGAGATATCAAACACGGTGGCTTCCCGGGAGGAAGTTGCTGACGAGCGCCGCTACCTGCTGTCCGTGGTGAGCAAGTAAGGGATGCGAAACTCTGTAACCTTTTCGTGTGCTTCCTTAAGTAGCCGTTGAACCCGAACGGGGTTCGAACTGAAGCGCATCATGAAAACGATTCGACTCTGCCCAAGTTGCCTGGCCCCGCTGCCACCAGACGCGCCCGACGGCCTCTGCCCCGCGTGTCTGCTCAAGAGCGACGCGCCTGAGCCTGAAGGCACGGAAAAGATCGAGGCCCGACGCTGCCCCACACCCGGCGAGACATTCGGCGGGTATCGGATCCTCCGTCTGCTCGGCCGTGGCGGAATGGGCGAAGTTTATGAGGCGGAGCATCTCACCTCCGGTCGGCGCGTTGCGCTGAAAGTGATGGGCCATGCGCTGGCCTCCGAGAAGGACCGCAAACGCTTTTTGCGCGAAGGCCGCCTCGCGGCGAGCGTCAGCCATCCCAACGTCGTTTACATTTACGGCAGCGAAGAGATTTCCGGAAGTCCGGTGATCGCGATGGAACTGGTTTCCTCCGGCACGCTCAAAGACCGTATCAAGCGTGAAGGCCCGCTGCCCCCGGCTCAAGCGGTGGATGCCGCGCTCGAAATCATCGCCGGCCTCGAAGCCGCGCAAGGCACGGGGGTTCTGCATCGCGACATCAAACCCGCAAATTGTTTTGTCGGCGCGGACGGGACGGTCAAGGTCGGTGACTTCGGTCTTTCCATTTCCACCATCGCTCGCGGTGAATCGCTTCTCACCGCCACCGGTTCCGTCCTTGGGACGCCCGCCTACGCTTCACCCGAACAACTGCGCGGCGAGGAACTCGATGTGGCATCGGACATCTACTCCGTTGGCGCGACACTCTATCACCTGCTGACGGGTCGCCCGCCGCACGAAACCACGGACTTCGTAAAGCTCATCACCGAAGTGCTCGACAAGACGCCGCCCTCGCCGGACAAGTTGCGCTCGGAAATCCCGGCGGGCCTGGCGAAAGTCGTCATGCGCTGTCTGGTCAAGGATCGCACCGCGCGTTTTGCGAGCTATGCCGCTTTGCGTGATGCGCTGTTACCGTTCGACTCCACTGCGCCGTCGCCGGCCGTGATCGGTCTGCGCTTCGTCGCGGGGATGGTGGATGAATTCGTCGCCTACTTGCCTTCGTTGGCGCTCCTGGTCTGGCTGGGTCGCGACGCGGTTGAAAACGTGTCCGTACGGCGGACGTTGGCTGCCGCGCTCATCGTCGTTGCGTTTCTCTTGTGGGATCTTCTCTACTACGCCGTACCGGAAGGTTTGTGGGGCGCGTCCGTTGGCAAGGGGATTTGTGGTCTGCGTGTGGTCGGGCCGAACCGCGGTGCAGCCGGCCTGCCGCGGTCACTGCTGCGCTCGTTGATCTTCCGGATTACGTGGTCGGTTCCAGTGCTCGTCACGTTGCTGCTTTACACGGGCGCGGAATACACGAAGCGCATGACCTCCAGCCATTGGAATCCCGAGGACTGGATGTGGTTTCCGCTGCTGGCACTTCTATTCTGCACGATGCGCCGGCGCAATGGCTTTGCGGGCCTCCACGATCTTGCCAGTGGTACGCGCGTCGTCGCCCGGCCCGTTTCTCCCCAGCGTCCAAAGCTCTCGTCGGTGTCGTCACCGACCCCCGCGCCTTTGCCTGCGGGCAAACTCGGCCCCTACGAGATTCTCGGCTCGCTCGGACCGATTGGCTCCGGGGAATTGCTACTGGCAAATGACCCCGCGCTTCGCCGAAACCTTTGGATACATCGCCGCCCGGCCGGCACGGAACCGCTTGCTGTCCGTCGCCGCGATCTCAGTCGCGCTACTCGTCTCCGCTGGCTCAACGGTGAACGCGATGCGCAGTCGGCTTGGGACGCTTACGAAGCCCTCGACGGCACACCGCTGGTTAAGTTGTCCCCACAACCCTGGGCCGCCGTCCGCTTCTGGTTGCATGATCTCGCGTCGGAGATCAGGGCCGGCATCGAACACGAATCGCTTCCGCCCGCGCTCGAACCGGACCGCGTTTGGATCACGGCGGACAATCGCGCCGTGCTGCTGGACTTCCCATGTCCCGGCCTCAACAGCACAAGTGTTTCACCACTCATCGCCGCGAGCCGCGTTGACGATTTCGCCAATGCGCAAGAATTCCTCAATGCGGTTGCCGATCACGGACTTTCAAAAACGAAGCG
Organism: Verrucomicrobiia bacterium; assembly: GCA_035277185.1. GTDB lineage: Bacteria > Verrucomicrobiota > Verrucomicrobiia > Limisphaerales > AV2 > DATEKZ01. Next base: position 5,581 of record DATEKZ010000418.1, on the reverse strand, counting down.
AACGGCCACACCGCCTGAGCCATTGCACGCGCGACCGTTCCTTCGCAGCCTTGCAGAAGGCCGCTTTGAGTCGCCGGAATTTCTGATTGGCAATCTGGAATCGCTCCTCGGCAAGATGGCTGAAGTGTCGCGACGACGCCGTCTCGCCGTCATCGGAGTGGCTCTGGGCCCGGCCCTCTTTCTGGCGTTGACGGTGGGCGCGATGTTCTGGCTCACGAACAAGCGTACCGCGCACACCTGGCCAACTGACTTTCCGGGCAGCGCGGAACTGCGATCGGAACTGCGCGCTTACGATGCATTCCGCGACCATCCAGGCGTCGAAGCTGCCGGAACCGGCGCGGGATCAGAGGGGAATGATCCCGGAAAGCAATTCCGCCGCGCGTTTCGGATTCACATTGCCGGACATCATCGCGAGTTGATTGAGAACACGAATTTCTGGGCGCATCCGGTGGTCGCGGAAGCGTTGACCGGGGGACAGAAACGAATCGCCGAAGAAGCGATCGCGGACAATCCGACCGTGAATGCTCAGAGACTGGAGGAGGCGGACGCGACGCTTCGATATCTGCGGGCGGCCATCCTGGCCGCCGATACGGAACTGCCCCAGTGGGCAGCGCTCGGAGGCCTCTGGGCTTTTGTGTTGTTTGCGGTGGTGTTGGACTTCGGTTGCGCCATTTTATTGGGCGAAGGATTGTTCCTGCGACTGCTGGGAATCGCCACCGTAAACCGCCATGGCGACAAAGCGTCCCGGCTGCGTTTGCTCGCCCGCACGATCCTGGCCTGGAGTCCGTGCGGCATTGGCGCGTGCCTTTCGCTGACGATGTGGCTGGTCTGGCTGCCCGGCGTCGGCAGCAGCGTTCTGGCAATTTGGGCGCTGGGAATCTTTACCTTGCTGATTGTTGCTGCAACGGCATGGGCTGTGTGGAGACCCGCCCGCAGCTTGCAGGATATCGTAGTGGGCACCTGGCTTGTGCCGCGATAACTGGAGTGAGAAGCGCTCCGCGTGGGGATTCGGGGAAGGCGAAGCGCGCACTCCCCCGCACAACTTCACTCTCGACTTCGAGCCTTGATTGCTGTTTATTTGCCACTGACTACTCACCATGAAAACGAACTTCGCCAAAGCCAGCGTTGCACCTTTCGTTTCCACCCGTCCCGCACTGTCGCGCAGGAAATTCCTCCGTGGCGCGGGGATACTGCTCTCGTTGCCGTTGCTGGACGCCATGACGCCGGCGTTCGCCGCCGTGGCGAAACGAATTGCTGCCGGGGCCACGCCGGGCGGGAAGCCGCGCCGGATGTTTGGCATCTGCAATAATCTCGGCCTGCTGCCGGAACATTTCTTCCCGAAGGAGAACGGGCGTGGTTATGCGCTGTCGCCTTACCTCGAACTGCTCAAGGACCATCGCGACGATTTCACCGTGTTCAGCGGCGTGTGGCATCCGGACGTGGATGGCGGGCATCCGGCGGACAATTGCTTTCTCACGGCCGCGCCGCATCCGGGCAGCGCCGGTTTCCGCAACACCATCTCGCTCGACCAATACATCGGCGAGCGCATCGGGCATCTTACGCGGTTCCCGGCGCTCACGCTGGGCGTCAACGTACAACAGGGCGTGCGCAGCCTCTCATGGACGGGGTCGGGCGTGATGATTCCTTGCGAGGAAAAGGCGGCGGACGTCTTCGCCAGGATGTTTCTGCAGGGGACGAAGGCCGAGACCGAGGCGCAGGTGCGCAAACTGGAGACGGGCCAGAGCATTCTCGACGCCGTGGCCGGGCAGGCGAAGGATTTGCAACGCTCGGTGGGCGCACGCGACCGCGATCGTCTGGATCAATACTTCACCAGCGTCCGCGACCTGGAGCAACGCATGAAGATGTCGCGCGAGTGGGAAGACCGGCCGAAGCCGAAGGTCAGCGCGCCGGTGCCGCTCGATCCGGCCGATCCGAAGGCTTACATGGACAAGGTGAAGCTGATGTACGACATGGCGCGGCTCGCCTTCGAGACGGATTCGACGCGGTCCATTTCGCTGCTGCTCGACAGCGTGAACTCGCCGGCCATCGAGTTCGGCGACGTGAAGACCAGCGACGGTTATCACAACCTTTCGCATCACGGGAAGTCGAAGGAGAAACTGACGCAGTTGAAGACGATTGACGAATGGCACATGAAGCTGCTGGCCGAACTGTTCGGCGAGTTGAAGAGCGTGAAGGAAGATGGCGAACCCTTGCTCGACCGCACGATGATTCTTTACGGATCGAACCTCGGCAACGCGAACACGCACGTCACGACGAACATGCCTGCGATCATCGCAGGTGGCGGTTTCCGGCACGGCCAGCACATTGCCTTCGATACCCAGCACAATTATCCGCTGCCCAATCTCTTCGTCTCGATGCTGCAACGCATGGGCCTGGAGACGGACCGGTTCGCCTCCGCCACCGGCACCATGCGCGGGCTCGAGATGGCCTGAGCGCGAGTCGGCTGAATTGTCGCAAGGCCGGACCCGCTCCAGTAAGGCTCCGATCGAACGCGCAAATATCGGGCCCGGCGGCGCGTCAACATCGTAAACCCGCGCTTGACTCTGCCGGTTCGCCAGGAAAGATGGCGTCGTTCACGAAGGAATAAATCAAATAATGCCATCCTCTAACCTGCGAACTATGAAAATATCCCTTCCCTCAGCCCTCATCGCTTGCGCGCTCGGCTTTTCGGTTCAGGCCGCCGATGTCACCGTCAAAATCAGCGGCGTTCATCTCTGTTGCAAAGGTTGTGTAACTGGTGTGGAAAAGGCTGTCGCCGAAGTCAAGGGCGCGACCGCGTCGGTGGACCGGGACGCCGGCACGGTTGGCCTCACCGGACCGGACAGCGCGACGGTGCAGAAAGGAGCCGACGCAATGGTGGCGGCCGGCTACTTCGGGAAAAGCAGCGATCCCAAAATCAAGATCAACGACGACACCGGCGCCACAGGCAAAAAGGTGCAATCGCTTCAAGTGAGCGGCGTGCACCTTTGTTGCGGCAAGTGCGTCGAGTCCGTGGATGAGGCGGTCAAGTCCGTCTCCGGCGTCAAAGGCCACACCGCGGCGAAGGGAGCAAAATCGTTCGAAGTGACCGGCGACTTCAACGACAAGGAAGTGTTTTCCGCGTTGCGAAAGGCCGGACTGGCGGGCAAGGCCGGAAAGTAATATTGACCCGAACGAATCATTACTGGTCCCGAGCGTTCACGTTGATTGAACTCCTGATCGTGATCGCGATCATCGCCATCCTGGCGGGGTTGCTGTTGCCCGCTCTAAGCAAAGCCAAGGAAAAGGCGAAGAAGGCCTACTGCTACAATAATCTGAAGCAAATGGGCCTGGCGATGATCATGTACGCGGATAATAACAACGCGCTTATTCCCCGTGGCAATTTGCCGTATTGGTGGCAGTTGTACATTCCCTTCCTCGGGGGCGCCGCCGCCACCCGCGACGCATACGGAAGGATCAAGGTTTACACCTGCCCAAGCTATCCGGATAAAAGGCAGGTGATCTGTTACGTCGTCAACGCCTGGCAATTCAGCAGTCCCCGGGACATGCAAGGCTCGGAGGTGACTGGCCCCACCCTCGTGACCCGAGTCCAGCAGCCCGTCGAGACGATCTATTTTGCCGACAACGAGAGCGCCCAGTGGCGTCCGATCTTCACCGTTACGAACGTCATCGGTTCGACCGACCTGAATGACGTCTGGGCTCCGGGGCATCTGCCTTACACTTCCGGAGGACGGACTCTAAGCGGCGAACGCAGGGTGGCGGCCTCCCGGCACGGGCAGGGTCCCAACCTCCTGTTCTTCGATGGCCATGCTGCCTGGAAGAACGCCCGGCGAATCACCGTGGATGATTGGCGCGAGAGGCGGTACTGACCGCCATCCGGAAACCGGGACGCACACACACCTCTTTCGACAGGTCCGTTTCTCGTCTCCGTCGGCAAAATCGACGAATCATTTCAGATCGCCCCGATCATCATCCGCTTTGTTCCCTGCGCATTTCCGGCCGCTCACCGACACCCCTGTGGAACGGCAGGATATTTGACACCACTGTCCAGACCTTACCGACAGGGACCTCGCTGGATATCCGTCCGACGCGCCGGCGCGTGGGCGCGCTTTAACGCTGCCGCATGGGCTTTTCTCTCTTCCTTGCCGTTTCAGGCTCAAGGTTCGCAGCGCAAGTATTCCCCCGGTATCGGCAAGTGGCATGCAAGCTGCCCTTGTGGGGCGCGTGATTAACGCAAGCGCCCGCTTGACCGAAGACCTCACTCCTGTGTCGGGCAGGTTAACGGCGGCATTTTGGAAGATCCATTTATGAAAAACTCCACCTCAACAAACTCGCAAGGTTCTCCCGATTCTTCGGCGCCGCCGACCACGGGGTCTTCTGTCTGGCAGCAGTTGAAGCAGCAGTTGAAAACCAAACGGATTTCGTACTTAACCCTCCCCCTGATCATCATGGCGACGGTGACGGAATTCGTCATCCTGGCGACGGGGTGGAAATATCAGCAAGTGGCGTGTCTCCCGCAGGGAATGGGAGTCGTCCTTTTTGGCATTGGCCCGATCGGCGCCACCATCCTGGCGGTGGAGTTGCTCAAATTGCCGTTGGCCATCTGGACCGCTTCCCGTGTGGGCTGGCAAAAGGGGTTCATGCTGATCGTGGGGTTGCCTCTGATTTGTGTGCTGACGTTCCAACTGGTCAAGGACATGGCGGTCTATGAGATGGGCGTTGCCATGACGCCCGCCAGCCAGATGCTCGAGAAGGCGGCCACAGAGGAAATCAAAATCACTCAACTTAAGGGCGAGTTGACCGCCATCGAGGAGAAGAAAGGGGACCGCGAACGCATGCGTGCCGAGTTCGCCGGGAAGCAGGCCAAGGCAAAGGCCGACCTTGAGGAGTCGCTCAAACGCAATGAAGAGACCCGCAAGGATGCGATTACCCTGACTGAATATCAGAAGAAAGAGTTGTCCGACGTGGAGATTCGCCAGGCCACCATCATCAAGCAGTTCAATGCCGACACCGAACAGCTTACCAAAGCCATTGCCGAGCTGCGCGCGCGCCGCGAAACCGAGGTGGGTCGGGCCACCAGTTGGAACGCCGTTGAGGCCCGCCTCGACAATGCCTTTAAGGCGAAAATGACCGAATACACCAACAAGAAGACGGCTTATGAGAAAGACAAGGCGGAGTACGACAACGCCGGCTTTGTCAAACGCCAGCTGATGAAGGAACCCATTGATCCCGGTGTGCCGCCCGTGCGCGAGTCCAACACAATTCTCAAACCCGCGGAGATCGCGGAGATCGACGCTCAAATCCAAACCAAGGAAGCCGAATTGCTCGCCGTCAACAACAAGCGCCGCGAGCGCGTTGCCCAGGTGGACGCCGATGCGCGCCGGTTGCGCGAGGATTTCGACCGTCGCTCCAGCACGAAGCGCGAGGAGACGGACCGCAAGCGTGAAGAACTGACGGCCGCCCAGACCGCGATGCTCACCGAGTTGAAGGCGGAAGAGAAACAGATTGACCAGGAGTTGGCCGTGGCCGTTCAGAAAGTTGACGGAATTCGCGCGGAAATCGATGACAGCCGCAAGAAAGC
>DATEKZ010000417.1:0-3397 GCA_035277185.1 Verrucomicrobiia bacterium | reverse complement strand
CCTGTACTTTTTCAACCAGTACCGCGGCCTGCAGATCATCGATATCGCCAACCCGGATGCGGCCACGGTGAAAGGAACGTTGTCCCTCCCCGCGGCCGGCGAAGAAATGTATCTGCTGGGCGACGCGCACGCGGTGTTGCTGGCGCGGAACGGCTGCGGTTGGTCGCCGACCGGACCGGAAAGCCAGGCGATGATTGTCAACGTCGCGAACGACTCGCCGGAGATCGCGGCAACCGTCCCGATCAGCGGTCAGATCAGCGAAAGCAGGCTCGTCGGCACGGCGCTTTACGTGGCGTCGCAAACGTACCGCCCGAAAACGAACAGTAACAACAATGTCGTTTGGGAATGGGGCACGCTGGTTTCGTCATTTGACCTTGCCGCTCCCGCTTCGCCGGTGGCTCGCGACACGCTCTGGTATCCCGGCTATGGCAATGCGGTGGCGGCGACCGACGTTTTCCTTTTCGTGACGACGGACGTGCCGAACAACTGGTGGAAATCGATCGTGCGCTGCATCGACATCACCGCGCCGGACGGCGTCATGCATGAATACGCCTCGATCACCGCCGCGGGGCGCGTTCCGGACAAGTTCAAGATGAACTGGCGCGATGGCATCTTCACCGTCATTTCACAGACACAGTCGAATACTCGTCTGGCCACACGGATCGAGACCTATCGATTGCCCCACCCGGCCTCCGCTGGCCCCACCAGTGTGGTCAAACTGGGTGAACTGAACCTCGGCGAGCGCGAACGTCTTCACGCCACGCGCTTCGATGGTGACCGTCTCTATGTCGTCACGTTCTTCACGCCCATCCAGATGGACCCGCTCTGGGTCGTGAGCCTCGCGGACCCCGCCAACCCAAAGGTTTCCGGTCATCTCGAAATCCCGGGCTTCTCGACGTTCATCGAACCGTTGGGCGATCGTCTGGTGGCCGTTGGCGTCGAAACGAATCGCGCGACCGTCTCGCTGTTCGACGTCGCCGATCCGGCTAAACCCACGCAACTCAGCCGGATCCCTCTCGGCAGCGGGTGGTCCTGGACCGAGGCGAACAGCAACGAAAAGGCATTCGTCGTTTTGCCCGACGCAAAGTTGATCCTGGTTCCATTCTCCGGCAGCAGCGCGAATAACTACGTCCAGGCGGTGCAATTGATTGACTTGAATCGGGACTCGCTTGCCGCGCGAGGCGTCATCGAACGGGAGTTTCAACCACGGCGCGCAACCGCCCTTGGCGACCGTGTGCTGGTCGTGTCCGGCCGGGAGTTTCTCAGCGTGGACGCGACGGATCGTGACGAACCCCAGGTCAAACTCGCGCTGGAACTGGCGTGGCCGGTGGATCGGCTCTTTTTGCAGGGCAATCACCTCATCGAGTTAAGCGGCAACTTCTGGTGGGACGACGGATACAGTCCTGCGTTGCGAATTACGTCAGCGAACGACCCCAACCGCACGCTCACGCAGCTCGATCTCCTCAACAAGCTGCCCATTCTCGGCGCGGCGGTCCGCGACAACCGGCTCTACGTCGCGCAAGGTGAACGGAATTTCAACATCATACCGCTGGATAATGGAACCAATCAGCCATCGTCACCGACCAATCCCCCAACACTGTTCCTTTCCATTTACGACATCAGTGCCTTGCCTGCGGTGCAATTGGTCGGACGGGCCGATGCCGCGGTGAAGGCGTTGGGATGGGGCGCGTCATTCCAGATCGTCTGGCCGAAACCCGGCGTGCTCGTCCTCGCAGGCGGCGGAGGCGGCTACTGGGATCCTTGGATCGCCTTCAACGCGCGCCCGGCTTTGGATGGTCCGGGACTTTGGAGCCCGGTTTATTGGGGCGGCAATAGCGGACGATTGATCGCCTTCGACGTGGGCGATTCGGCTTCTCCGAAGTATTTGTCGGACGTCAACCTGGCGGAGAATCCGTGGTGGAACTTCAGTTCCGCCTTCACCACGGACGGACTGGTCTATCTGAGCCATCAGTCGCTGGAAAAACCGGGTCCGATCGTCATTTACGATGAACCCACCGGCAAGTGGCGGACCAATACTCCGCCCGATTGGATCTGGATCCAACGCTGGTATCTCGACGTGGTGGACTACGCCGACGCGAAAGAACCGACCGTCCGCCAGCCGGTCAACATTCCGGGCAACCTGAACGGGATCTCTCAGAACGGTTCAATCCTCTACACTGTCGGACCGCATTGGAAGACCGATACGAACTGGTGGTATGACGGTCCGCAATACCTCGACGCGAGCGCGTTCGACGGCGTCGAAGCTCACCTGTTGGACTCGGTGCCGGTCAACCGTTACTGGTTCCCGCCGGTGTTGGTGAAAGACGCGGTCGCCTTTGTGGGGCGCCAGGCGGAGACGGTTGACACTAAAAACGCGCTGGAAGCCTGGACGCTGAGCGCAGCGGGCAAGTTCACGCGGCTCAGCCAGACGATTCTGGAGTCGGCGCCCTACAAACTGGTCAACTTCGGTAATCTGCTGGTTGCTCAGGCCGGCGATGGGTTGCGTCTGTTCGACGTGACGGATGCGGCTGCGCCGGTGTCAGTCGGAGGCGGCGCGCCCGATGGCTGCCTTTGGTATGATCTGACCTACGCCGACGGCGCGCTCAATCGTGGTGTGTGGCTCCCGTTGGGCCTTTACGGTGTGGAAGTGATTCCCATCTCTGCCTCACCGTAGGGGGAACAGCGAAGGCGGGAAGGCGCGAAGAAGAAATCGAGAATCCTTTCCGACGCACTCCTGCCTTCGCGTCTTCGTGTCTTCGCTGTTCAATGCTTAGCCACGCGGAGAGACGGTATTTTCGCGTGTTTAGCGGGCAAAAGAATCATTGCTCCACTTGGAATCCCTTTTCGTCCTCGGGATTCAGGAAGATCAGCTCGGCCTGATTGGGTCCGTGCCGCACGAGGGCCACGGGCTTGCCGTGCATAAACGCCAGCAATCCTTCGTCGTCAATCTCCCGAAACTGACTCCTGCTCCGGCCGGTCTCGACCAGCGCAAAAGTGGAATCGGAAGAAACCACCATGCTCACCGCGCCCGGTTTGGTCTCGACAACCATCGATGGGTCCAGGGGACGCGAATGGATAACAACGAGAGCGGGCGCACGCGATTCGATCAATCGGGGACCCGGCCAAAACAACTTCCAGCACGTCACCGAGACGAGAATCAGGCCCGCCGAGGCGGCGAGACCACGATTCCACCGTCGGACGCGGCGTCGGCGTTGCACCTGTCGCAACGTTTGGTCCAGTAACGCGGCGCGGAAGTCCTCCGGAGCGGCGTCGCCCAGCACGTCGTCGAGCAATTCCAGTGATTCTTTACGATTCATGTGACGGTTCGATGCATTGGCCGTATTTGTGCAATCAGTGATGTGGTCCTCGGAAAAGCATCGAACACTGAAAACGGAGC
>DATEKZ010000416.1:0-2465 GCA_035277185.1 Verrucomicrobiia bacterium | reverse complement strand
GGCAAGGGTGGCGCGCCCTTTATCGAGCATCCGTGGCAGCAGCGAGTAGCCCCCGAGACGCGAGCGCGGGCTGCGGGGTGGACGCTGCGTGAGGTCGGGCGCGGCAGGGTCGGCGGCGCCTGGGGTCACGGTCTTTTTGTCCCGATTCCTTGATCCTTTGGCTGCGGTTGCGGTTTCGTGACTGGTCTGGGTGGTTTCAGTGGTTGTTTTCATATTCGATTTGTTACGATTCTTTGAGGCAACGGATGCATTACCGACTGATGTCGAGCGATGGAATGAATCTGTTCGCCGTTGCTACGATGACACAGGTTGCACTTCCGGCCAATGGCCATTCGGAAGCTGCGCGATTCGAATGGTCTCTTGCTGCGGCGTCGTGGTCGGGATTATCCTCCGGCCATGCGAAGCCCCTCTTTAGTGATGCATCTGCGCACAGCGTCAATCGCATTGGTGACATTGTCCCCGAAATCGAAGTGGAGCCGACCCCGCGAGGGATTCGCGAAGGACGTGACGAAGTCCTCGAACGGGCCCTGGCGTACGTGAACGGACTGGATCTGGATTCGAAGCGTCGGTGAATTCAGGGTATTCAGACTTCGGGACGCTTCAGTCCCGCGCAAGCCGGAAGTCCGCCGCAGTGGAACGATAAAAGATATGGCAACCTGTCCGACCGCCTCTTGTATTCTTTGAACTTCGGCAGCCCTCTCCCCCAGGAGAGGGAACTTCTTCGGCCACGCTGCGACGAATCACGGGGTGGTGAAGTGATCGGAGCGGCTCGAAAGCTTCTCCCTCTGCCCGGGGGAGAGGGTCGGGGTGAGGGCGGGCGTCTTCTCCAACTGAATCGTTCCGGCCCAGGAGACGGAACTCACTTCGGCCACGCTGGGACGAATCGGAGGAACTGTTCCTCAGCGCCCGGGCGGCGCTCCGTGCTGGACGGCTGCCGGCGGCTCCCGCAAAATTTGACTCGTGATCAAGACTCTCTCATTCGTCGTCGCATGTTTATTCAGCCTCGGGGCCAGCGCCGCCGAGGCCGTGGCGTTCAAACCGCTTCGGCTTCATCCCCAGAATCCGCACTACTTCCTCTTTCGCGGGAAACCCACCGTGCTCGTTGCTTCAGGTGAGCACTACGGCGCGGTGTTGAACCAGGATTTCGATTACCGCACCTACCTCGACACGATGAAGGCCGAGGGCATGAATCTCACGCGCGCCGTACCCGGCACTTCGCTCGAAAGCACCAACGCAGGCACCTATCGCGGCGGCGACCAGAATACCTTCGCGCCCCGCCCGGGACGCTTTCTCGCCCCCTGGGCGCGCAGCGACACACCCGGGTATTTCTACGGCGGCAACAAATTCGACCTCGACCGGTGGGACGAAACATTCTTCCGGCGTCTCAAGGATTTCGTGGGCGCGGCCAGCGACCGCGGCATCATCGTCGAGTTGAATTTGTTCTATGTCCTTTACGGTGACGGACCGGAGCTTGGGAAATGGAATCTGCACCCGCTCAACGCGCGCAACAATGTGAACAACGTCGGCCGCGTCCCCTTTCACCGCTACAACACACTGGATGAACCGGCCCTGGTCGCGCGTCAGGAAGCCGTGCTCCGCAAGCTCCTCACGGAATTGAACGCCTTCGACAATGTCTATTACGAGATTTGCGATGAGCCGTACTGCAGCGGCGCCAGTCCGAAGGAGACCGAGGCCTGGCAGAATCACCTGTTGGAAGTGGCCGCCGCGACGATGCGGAAGCTGCCGCACCGGCAACTCCTGGCGGTGAACTATGCGAACGACTACACGGTCGTCAAAAAGCCGCATCCCGCGGTTTCTGTGTTAAACTTCCACTACTCGTTTCCGCCCGCCGTCGTGCCGCTCAACTGGTCGCTCAACAAACCCATCTGCTTCGACGAAACCAGCGACGGTCACAAGATCCTTGAACGGCGGCGCGAAGCGTGGGCCTTCATGCTGAGCGGCGGCGCCGTGTACAACAACCTTGACCCGAGTTTCGCCACGGATGACCCGACCGGCAGCGGCAAAATTCAGCAACCCGACGGCCGGTTCGATGGGCGCGCGCTGCGCAAACAATTGCGCACGCTGCGCGAGTTTATGGAAAGCCTGGACTTCATTCACATGCAGCCCGACCGCGGCGCCGTGGCCATTCCGCCTCATCCCGGCAGATGTTACGCGCTGCTGAAACCCAGTGAGTCGGTTGCGGTCTATGTCCATTCTCCACGGAAAGAACCGCTGGCCGGAGTGCTGCTGGATTTGCCCAGGGGCCGCTGGCGTGCCGACTGGCTGCACCCCGCGACCGGCGAATGGGAACCGCCGAAAATCATTGACCACCCCGGCGGCGGGTTGGCGATTGACGGTCCCGGCTTCGACCAGGACATCGCGTTGCGCGTGCGGCGGGCTGACAGCTCCCAACGCGCGCGTTAAGAGGAAGACTCGGATTTCATCTGCGGAATGGGTTCGGTTTT
>DATEKZ010000415.1:0-4526 GCA_035277185.1 Verrucomicrobiia bacterium | reverse complement strand
GAGTTGTTACGGCTGTCACGGACCGAAGAAAGAGGAGGCCGGGCTGCGCTGGGACGTGAAGGAGGTGGCGCTCAAGGGCGGCGAGAGCGGCCCGGCCATTGTTCCCGGCAAGAGCGCCGAAAGCCGGATGATTCATCTGGTAGCCGGCTTGCAGGATGACCTGGTGATGCCCGCGAAAGGCGAGCGTTTGAGCGCCGAACAAATCGGCTTGCTCCGCGCCTGGATCGATCAGGGCGCCGGGTGGCCGGACAGCGCGTCGGTGAAGATCACCAGCAACCGGGATCACTGGGCGTTCAAGGCGCCGCTTCGCTCCGCGCTCCCCGAGGTGAAGAACCGGAAATGGATTCGCAATCCCATCGACCATTTCATCCTGGCGCGGATCGAGAAGGAAGGACTCAAGCCTTCGCCCGAAGCCGACCGCGTCACATTGATTCGACGGCTCAGCCTCGACCTCCTCGGTCTGCCGCCCACGATCAGAGAGGTCGATGTCTTCCTGGCGGACAGGAATCCGAACGCATACGATGCCCTCGTCGAGCGCTTGTTGAGTTCGCCGCACTGCGGCGAACGTTGGGGCCGCCACTGGCTTGACGCGGCGCGCTACGCGGACTCGAACGGTTTCGAAAAGGACGCCAAACGGTCGATCTGGCCGTATCGGGACTGGGTCATCGGCGCATTCAATCGCGATCTATCGTTCGATCGGTTCACGATCGAACAGCTCGCCGGCGACCTTCTTCCCCGAGATCCCGGGTCCGGGGACCAGGACCCGATCATCGCCACCGGTTTTCTCCGCAATTCAATGCTGAACCAGGAAGGCGGCATCGAGCCGGAACAGTTTCGCACCGAAGCGATGATCGACCGCATGGACGCGGTCGGGCGGACGTGGCTCGGCCTGACGATCGCCTGCGCGCAGTGCCATAACCACAAATACGATCCGATCTCGCAAAAGGAGTATTATCAGCTCTTCGCTTTCCTGAACAACGACGACGAGCCGTTCATCGAGATCCCCACTCCGGAGGAGCAAAAGCGCCGCGGTGAAATCCTGGCAAAGGTGCGCGAGCTGGAAGACAAAGCCATGCGCGACACCGCGAACCTGACGGAACGGATGGCCGAATGGGAAAAGAACACGGCCGACGCCGAGGGCGATTGGACCGTTCTCGATGCGAAGGAGTGGATCAACTTCGCCACGAAGTTTGAGAAACAATCGGATCTGTCGCTGCTCGGCGGCGGCGACGTGAAGCCGGGAGGAACGATGAAGGTCTGGGTCGATACGTCCCTCACCAGTATCACCGGGTTCCGCCTCGAAATTCTCACGCATCCGAACCTGCCGTATGGCGGTCCCGGCCAGGTGGCTAAAGGCAATTTTCTGCTCAAGGAATTTGCCGTCGAAGCCTATCCCCTGACCGGTCCGGCCGAGACCAACAAGATCCAGTTCGGGCGCGCTCTGGCCGACGCCGAAGCGCCCGGCTTCAGCATCACCAACGCGATCGACGGCAATACGGAAAAGGGCGGCTGGTCCGGAGATTTCGGACCGGTCCTCCGCAACCACGAACGCCGCGCGGTCTTCGAATGCGCCGAGCCGATTCCCGGTTTTCCGGGCGGCACGCGTCTGCTCATCACTCTGCACGAAACGCATAGCAACGGCGACGGCCACAGCGGAGCGCCGGACAAGGAAAGCAAACTGGACTGCCACATGATCGGCCGGTTCCGCCTGGCGGTTACGACCCGACCCGCGCCGCTGGCGGTCGATCCTTTGACGCCGCTTCAGCGGAAGTTGCTCGCGATTCCCGGCGCGCAACGTTCGCCCGAATGGCAGCGCGACCTGTTCAACGTGTTCCGTCTGAACGACGCCTCGTTCGCCGAAGTGAACAAGCAGGTCCATGATGTTTTGACCAACTGGCCTTATGCCGCCACCACGCTGGTGCTTCAGCAACGCGCCGAACCCCGCGTGACGCGGCTCTTCAAACGCGGCGACTGGCAGAAGCCGGGTGACGCAGTGGAACCCGATGTGCCGGCGGTGTTGCACCCCTTCCCAAAGACCGCGCCGCGGAACCGGCTCGGGTTCGCGCAGTGGCTTGTGGACAGGCGCAGTCCGACGGTCGCCCGGGTCATCGTGAACCGCATCTGGCAGGCGTATTTCGGCCAGGGGCTGGTCACAACGCCGGAGGATTTCGGAACGCGCGTCGAGACGCCGTCGCATCCGGAGTTGCTGGATTGGCTGGCTGTCGAATTCATGGACCCTTCAGTTCCCGTTGAACCGTTCAACCGTTCGACGCTCCGGCCCTGGTCTATCAAACACCTCCATCGGCTCATCGTGAACTCCGCCACTTACCGCCAGTCGTCCAAAGTCGCGCCGGAACTCTACTCGAAGGACCAATACAACCGTCTGCTCGCGCGCGGCCCGCGATTCCGTGTGGAGGGTGAAACGGTCCAGGACATCGCACTGTTCGCGGGCGGCCTGTTGAATCCCAAAATTGGCGGACCGAGCGTTTATCCGCCCATTCCCACCAACGTTGCGGACCAGGTTTACGGACAATTCTCCTGGCCGGAGACCCGCGGAGAAGACCGGTATCGGCGAGGCATGTACACGTTCTGGAAGCGCGCGATGCCTTTCCCGTCGTTGCTGGCGTTCGACGCCCCGCCTGCCGAGGCCTCCTGCACGCGCCGCGTCCGCTCCAACACCCCGCTGCAGGCGCTCACGACGCTGAATGAGAGGACCTACGTCGAAGCCGCTCAGGCGATGGGTTTGCGCGTGTTGAAAGAGGGAGGAGGAAACGAGCGCAGCCGCGCCATCTACGCTTTCCGACTCTGCACCGGCCGGACGCCGACGGCTTCGGAATTGAAAGCGCTGCTGAAATTCTGGGAGGAGCAATACGATTACTTTGAGAGTCGCACCGCCGATGCCGTGAACGTCGCGGTCGCCGACCTCAAACAGATGCCGCCGGATGTGAACCTGCACAAGGTTGCGGCGTGGACGATGGTCAGCCGCGCGATTCTGAATCTGGACGAAACGATCACCAGGGAGTGAATCATGAATCTCGAACAAGAACTTCGCACTGAATATGCCCGGCTCGTGACCCGCCGCTGGTTCTTTCGCCAGTGCGGCGTCGGGCTTGGTTCCGTTGCCCTCGCCTCGCTCCTCGGCGCCGAAAAGGCCGTCGGCGCCGCCGCCGCAGGAGCGGCAATCGATCCGCTGGCCCCGCGGCGGCCGCACTTCAAACCGAAGGCCAGGCGGGTGATCTATCTCTTCATGGGCGGCGCCCCAAGCCAGCTCGATCTGTTCGACTACAAGCCCGCGCTCGCAAAATTCAACGGCAAGCCGATCCCCGCCGAAGTCGTGATGGGACAGAAGTACGCCTTCATCAAACCGGACGCGGAGCTGTACGCCACCGAGTTCAAGTTCACCAGACACGGCCAGTGCGACGCCGAACTTTCCGACGCCCTGCCCCATCTGGCGCAGGTGGTGGATGACATTGCCATTGTGAAGTCCATGAACACGCACGCCTTCAATCACGCCCCGGGGCAGGTGTTGATGCAGACCGGTTCGCCGCAGTTCGGACGTCCCTGTCTCGGATCGTGGGTGCTTTACGGTCTCGGCAGCGAGTCGCAGAATCTCCCGGGCTTCGTGGTATTGAACTCCGCCGGCGGCCTGAGCGGCGGCGCGGGCCTGTACGGTGGCGGCTTCCTGCCGACGGTCTATCAGGGTGTGCCCTTCCGCAAATCCGGAGATCCAGTGCTGTTTCTGTCCAACCCCGCCGGCGTCTCCAGCAGGATGCAGCGGCGCACGCTCGATATCATCAGGGAACTGAACGAAAAGCGCCTGGGCGTGATCGGCGACCCGGAAATCGCCACCCGCATCAATTCGTTCGAGATGGCTCATCGAATGCAGACCAGCGCGCCGGAATTGATGGACGTTTCCAAAGAGTCGCCGGACACGTTGAAGCTCTATGGCGTTGAACCCGGCAAGCCTTCCTTCGCCATGAACTGTCTTCTCGCGCGGCGCCTCATCGAACGCGGCGTGCGCTTCGTGCAATTGTTTCACGAAGGCTGGGATCATCACAGCGAAGTCGTCAACGGTGTCAAAGACCAGACAAAGAAAACGGACCGGGCCAGTGCCGCGTTGGTCAAAGACCTGAAACAACGCGGATTACTGGAAGACACGCTGGTGATCTGGGGCGGGGAATTCGGCCGCACGCCGATGGTCGAGAGCAACGCGGAGGCCGGCCGCAAGCTGGGACGCGACCATCATCCGCAGGCATTCACCATCTGGCTGGCCGGCGGCGGCATCAAACCGGGCATCACCATCGGCGAAACCGACGAGTTTGGCTTTCACGTGGTGAAGGATAGAGTCCACGTGCACGATCTTCACGCGACCTTGTTGCACCTCCTCGGCTTCGATCATACGAAGCTGACGTATCGCTTCCAGGGCCGGGACTTCCGGCTCACCGACGTGGAGGGGGAAGTGGTCGAGAAGATCCTCGCGTAAACGCAAGGATTATTTCGTAGCAGCCGACGTAAGGAGGCTCATC
>DATEKZ010000414.1:0-5415 GCA_035277185.1 Verrucomicrobiia bacterium | reverse complement strand
CGCATCCTGAGATTCGGAAGGCGTGCCGCGGCATAGACAGCGCTCGCTTGCTGGAATCCATCGCCCGGCTGACAGAGGCTTATCGATGGATTAAGAAGTCGGCCGACCAGGGTTTTGCTCCCGCACAAGAAGCAGAAAAGCTGTTCACCGGAAGAGTGGCTGTGCCCGGGAACGGTGGGAATGGGCCGATTGGCTCGGAGTAAGTGCGAACGCCTGGCGGAGTGGGACAGGTGAGGCGTTTCATTGAGAGTCGAGAAGAAACTTTTTCAGGCCGGCGAGGTTGTCGGTGTTGATTAGATCAACGCCCGCGTCGAAGAGTTCCTTCCAGACCTCAGGCCGGTCCGGAGCGCCCCAGAAACGCAATTTGCGTCCCTGCTCATGCGCCTTCGCGACCAGTTGCTTCAACTTGAGCTTTTCGTTTTCAGGTATCGGACCTTCGCCTCGCCACTTGAAATGGATCGCCCAGTTGTCGCTTACCAACGGCGTCAGATGTCCCGAGTCGCTGCCTTCGAGGTCCCCGAGACGTCCGTCATAACCGGCATAACGAACCGTTTCCGCCGTCAGCATCGCCTTCGGACGATTTCCGGACAGAACAACCGTGATGGCCCTGGCCTCGGTCGAGGCCGGCGCGAACCGCGTCAACACGTCCGCATATTCTTCAAGGACCTTTCTCAGGACAGCGTAGGTCGTTTCGCCGTCCGTCTTCAGGTCGATGAGGAGCGTGAACGACGGGCCGTTGCGATAGACGCTGCCACCGTTGGCTTTCACGCGGCGGCGCAACGGCTCCAGGTAAAGCGACTGCAACGTGCGGTCCGGTTTGACCTGCTGGCGGTCGTGCGCGACGAGCAGCTTTCCTTCAACCAGGTGAATGTCCGCTTCGACGCTGCAAAAGCCGTGATCCAATGCATCCAGCAGCGGACGCCCGTGTTCGTAGTCGTTGTGCGCGTGGGCGCGGGGGAGAGGCGTCGGCCGTTCGGTTTGTCGTTCGGCGTCGGCTTGCCCGGCGCGAAGAAGGCAAACGGATGCCAGGATGGCGGCGATCAGGAGTCGGACGGGGCGGCGATACGCGGGAAGGGAACACCTCCAGGAATTGAACGTGAGTGGGGTGCGGTTCATAGAAAGCACTCCGACTTTTCGGTTGCGCATTGCGGCCATGAACTGTAGCAGCCGACGTAAGGAGGCTCCAACTTCCTCCGCCGGAATAGAATGAGCCTCCTTACGTCGGCTGCTACGAGGTTCACGATCTAAAACCAATCCAAACGCTCCTTGTTTGCATGATACATCACACCCAGCAACCGCATCTCCGCGGTCAGAAAGTAGAGAAACACGAAGCCGCTAAGCAATGCGGGAAGGACCGGCACGGGAATGAACCGTTCCAGGAGCGCGGCGCAGACGGTTTGCGTAATGAGCGCGGCCGCCATCACGCAGCACACGACAAGATATTCCAAAGGCACTTTCAGGATCGACGGAATGACAAACAGTGGGTTGACACCGGCGATGCTGTCGGCCATGGCGACCGCCAGCAGGGCCATCGGGAGATAGGCCAGACCAATCAGCGCCAGCGCGGCAAACGCCAGAATGGTCGTCACCTGGACTTCTCCGCCGAGCGCGAACTCAAAGAGCGCCTTGCCGCCGACGAACCAGGCCGGGCCGAAACAGATCAACGCCAACGCCACCGCCTGCAAATAAGGCCGAATGATGTCGTCCCAATAATTGGTGAAGTCCGGCCAGGCCGGCATCTCATCGTCGCCCTGGGCGGAAGAGTGGATGATCTTCTGCAAGTAAGAAAACATGTAGCCGCCGGAAATCACGCCCAGCAAAAGTTTCATCGCGCCGATGAAAAGTCCGATGGCCGGAGCGCGCTGAAGCAGTGCCAGCACGCCGAAGAAAATGGTTCCGCCGATCAACAGGATGAGTCCGTTGCCGCGGAGGGGATAAGTGAAGATTTCGGGCAGCTGGCTGAAGAACGACCTTTTCTCTTCCTGCTTTGCGAAGGCCCCCAGACCGAAGCGGATGCACTGGGTGCCGCACATCGCACAGCACGGCACCTGTTTCGCGCGGATCGTTTTCACCAGCACGCAAGCATTGCAGTAGAGATGATGGCAGCGGTTGCAGAGCCATTCCGCGGGATTCATCGCGTGGTTTTTGCACGGGGCCATTCCTGACGGAAGGGCGGGAGCGGGGGCCGCATGGGGTTGCGGCGGGGCGCTCACCCGCACGCGCACGGCTGATTCATACGAATACGACATTTCGAGCGAACCGAGTTGCAGCTTTTGGCCCGGCTCGATCGACGCCTCCTGGACCTGCCGGCCATCAATGAAAGTGCCATTGGTCGATCCGAGGTCGCGGATCGTTGTGGTTCCATTCTCGAGAAAAATCTCGCAATGGTGGCTGGAAATGGACGGCTCTTCGATCTGAATGTCGTTGTCCGGCGCGCGTCCGAGCCGGTTCGAGCCGGGGATAAGATCGATCTGTGCTCCCCGGTTTGGCCCGCTATTGATCAATAGTTTGGCCATGGTATTTCCGATCTGATTGCCACGGCTTGTAGCAATTTCGGGCCGGAAAGTCGATGAGAATGTCCGCGGAGAATTGGAACGACGACGTTGACCGAACCGCGTGGAGGCGGACGGGAACGGCGCCGTGTTGCCGACTATTGCTTCCGTGTTTTGCCGGTCAAATCGCTGTCCTCCCAGCCGCGCCGGCTATGGTATTGCCACCAGTCGATCTCGTCCGGCACGCGCTTTTCCAGACCGGCATGCCCGTCGGAGAATACGAGATTGAGGGCATCTCTGTGCGCTGAGATTTTGGGATTCCAATAGGGCATTTCCCAGACCAGCACGGCCCGGGTCGGACTGGCCACGTCGGCCGTTCTGCGTCCGCTGACGGGCCGCCTGTCCTCGTACGTGGCGTTGTCCTTTTTGAGATAGATGTGATTCCAGACGTACGTCACATGATCGTTATCCCGCAGCAGGTTGCTCAGCAACGCGATGCTGGGGTCTTTCGTCTTAATGCCGGTCGGGCAGGTAAACATCGAGCGCGACGGGGGCGCCTTGATTTGCAGGGAATAATTCGTTGGTTTGTTTTGATTCGTGCCCAGGTAGGGATAGAGCAACTCGGGCATCCAGGCATTACTGGGTCCCAGCGCATGATCGCTCCCCCAGGCTCTCCCCCAGTTTCGACACAGAGGAAATCGCTCGCTGAAATCCGACGTGTAAAGTGTGACGGCCAGGCCGATCTGCTTCATGTTGTTCAAGCAGTAACTCTGTTCAGCTTTGGCCTTGGCTCTGGCGAGGGCCGGCAGGAGGAGGCCCGCGAGGATGGCGATAATCGCGATCACCACGAGCAACTCGATCAACGTGAAGGCCAGCCCCGTCTGGCGTTCTTTCGAGTGGTGTGCCGGTTGCATAATGTTTCGAGGGTGAATCCACCGTGAGATTAGGCGGAACGAAAGCCTGAGGCAAGCTGTATGGAGAGGACTGGCGCGGTTGGGGCGCATCTCAATTTCTTGCAGGGTAAAACTGACCCTGCGGTTGACCCGAAAGGGATCGAACGGGGCGTGAACCGTGATTCGTGATTCGTTACTGGTCGCCAGGCCAAGCGGATTCTTCACGCATCACGCATCACGTCAATACGTCGCCCGTCCGCCGGAAAGGTCAAACACCGCGCCCGTGGTAAACGAGCAGTCTTCCGAGCAGAGCCACGCGACGAGTGCGGCGGCTTCCTCTTTCCTCCCGAACCGGCCCATCGGAATTTTCGACAGCATGTAATCGATGTGGCTCTGCGGAACCGTATCGAGGATTTCGGTCTGGATCACGGCGGGCGTCACGCAGTTCACAATGACACCGGATTGGGCGAGTTCCTTGCCGAGGGATTTCGTGAGGGCGATGACACCCGCCTTGGATGCGCTGTAGTGTGACGCGTTCGGATTGCCTTCCTTTCCAGCGATGGAGGCGATGCTGACGATCCGCCCGTATTTCTTCTCGAGCATTTTGGGAACGACGGCGCGACAGCAGTGATACGGCCCGAGCAGGTTGACCTCGATCACGGTGCGCCAGTCGTCCGGCGGAATCTCCCAGGTCTTCGTGGTCACGCCCGGAATTCCCGCGTTGTTCACCAGAATGTCGATCGATCCGAAATGCTTGAACGTCGCTTCGGCGGCGGCATCGACCGACCCGGCTTTGCTGATGTCCACGACGGCGGTGTGAATTTCGCCGCGGTTCGAAAGACTCTTCACCGCATGAGCGAGCCGGTCGGGGTCTCTGTCCCAGAGGCTGCAACTTGCACCGGACTCAAGCAACCGCTCGGCAATCGTGTAACCAATTCCGCGCGCGCCGCCGGTGACAACCGCTTTTTTTCCGTTAAGATCGATTTTGTTCATTGAGGTGGTGATTGATTAGAGGGAGGAAGCGGATTTGTCGAGGGAATGAATGCCGAATGGCCCGGCGTAAGAAAAGTTGAAGAGGGCGGGAGAGATAGCGTAGCCTGCCCGGTCCCAACCCTCTATGAGTCAACCGGGCTATGCGATCGAAGTCATCGTGGACGACCGCAACCGCTGTGGCGAAGCGCCGGTCTGGGACGCGCAACGTCAGCGCCTGGTCTGGACGGATATTGAAAGCGGCCTTGTCTTCGAGTTCCTTGCGGCTACCGGACAGAAATCGATTCTGAACCGGGGTTTGACGGTTTCAGGAATCGCCTTGAACCGGACCGGCGAACTCGTCTTTGGCGGGGCCGGCGGACTGCACCTCTGGAAAGGGCAGGGCAACTACCGAACGATCGTTGCCGGGCATAAGGGGCTGCCGTTGTGTTTCAATGACGTCATCGCCGATCCGCACGGCCGCATCTATGGCGGCACGATTTATTGGGGGCAGAATGGGATGGAGAGGCGCGGTGACCTGTATTTGATCGACGGGAACGGAGTAGCTCGCATCGTGGACGAAGGCATCGAGCTTTCCAACGGCCTCGGTTTCAGTCCCGACAACCGCACGCTCTACTTTGCGGATTCGGCCGCGCGCTGCATATACGCCTACGACGTTGAGGCCGGCTCCGGCGCTCTCCGCGGCAAACGGGTGTTTGTTCGAGTGCCGTCTGACCAGGGAATCCCCGACGGTCTGACCGTGGATCGCGAGGGATTTGTCTGGTGCGCGCTGTGGTATGGCGCACAGATCGTCCGTTATGATCCTGATGGAACGGTTGAGCGCCGCATCAGATTTCCAGTGACACAGGTTTCGAGCCTGGTGTTCGGCGGAAAGGATCTGACCGACCTCTTCGTCACCAGTGCGAGCGAGCCGTGGCGCAGCCATCTGGCCCCGCCGGGTTTCAATTTCAACTGGCCTGATTTCGGGGGTGAACTGTTTCGTGTCCGGCTCCGGATTCAGGGCAAACCGGAACATCTGGCGGATTTGAGGTAATGGCAGT
>DATEKZ010000413.1:0-3001 GCA_035277185.1 Verrucomicrobiia bacterium | reverse complement strand
TGGACGGCGCGCTTCGGCCAGCCTCCGGCTCGTGGGACTTAGGCGCCTACAAGTATGGTAACGCCGACACGACGGCGCCCACCATTTCCCTGACGGCGCCGGCGAACAACGCGACGGTGTCGGGCGTGTCGGTCACGGTCTCGGCCAATGCCTCGGACAATGTGGGTGTGGCGGGAGTGCAGTTCAAACTGAATGGGACCAATCTGGGGGCCGAAGACACCAGCGCGCCGTATAGTGTGACGCTGAACACGATGGCGCTGATCAACGGCACGCACACGCTCAGTGCCGTCGCCCGCGATGCCGCCGGCAATCAGACCACGGCGAGCGTCCGCTCGATCATCGTCAGCAATCCGCCGCCCTCTGTCGCGCTGACCTCTCCCGCCAACGGCGCAAACTACACGGCGCCAGCCGCAATCAACCTCGCCGCCAGCGTGGTCGCCAACGGACACACCATCACCCGGGTCCAGTTCTTCAACGGCACGACGCTCCTGGGCGAAGATTTGACGGCTCCCTACAGCTTTACGTGGAACAGCGTGGCGGCCGGCAGCTACAACCTGAGCGCGCGGGCCGTATATGGCGCCGGCAGCACCGTGGCTTCAACATCCAGGAGTGTGTCCGTGACCTCCGCGTCACCCTCCAGCATCACCTTCGCCGCGACTTCGGGCATAATCACCGCGCCGTTCGTTGCCGCCAACGGCACCATCTCTCAGCCGGCTTACACTGGCGTCACCACCGGCGGACGGGCGGCCTACACCTTCACCGTCAGCACGGCCGGCGATTATCTGGTTTCGGTCATGGTGAACGCACCCAACGACAGCGCCAATTCGCTGTTCGTGAACATTGACGCCGAGCCCGCCGATCCGACGATGATCTGGGACATTCCCATTGCCAGCGGCCTGACCGAGCGGACGGTGGCCTGGAGGGGCAGCGGCACGTTTGACAATGCCCAATTCGCACCCAAGGTGTTCAGTCTCTCGGCCGGCACCCACACCTTGATCGTTCGCGGACGAGAGGCCAACTGCCAACTGGGGAATATCACCATCCGGCGGAAATAAATACACGTGCATTCCGCCGTGTCGCCGCCGGTCCACAAAACGGTAGAAAGTCATCGAATGAAGCGAACCACAATTCTTGGTTTGGTGATCCTGTCGCTCGTGGCGCCGGCCCTCCACCGCCTGGTCACCGGCTGGCGTTACAACCGCCAGCCGGTTCCCACCGAATCGAAGCGCATTTCGAACACGGCCCGAGGTTCAAAAACGCCAACCGCCCAATCCAGTCCGACGAGACCGACGGCGAGTATCCAGACCGGCACGGCGCTTGACGGCCGCAGCGAGACCCGCGAACAGATTGGGGAATCGGTTTCTGATGCAGAATTGCCTGCGCTATGCGAATCGCTCGCGCGTGGCGCCAGCCTGGCGGCGACCGATCTGCGGGAGCAGCTCATTCGCCGGTGGGCGCAAGCGGACGGCCCCGCGGCTGCGGCGTGGGCAGCTCAACTTCGGAATGAGCCTGCATACCACGAGGCGTTAAACCAGGTCGCGCTCGGTTGGGCCGGCGGCGATCTGGCCGCCGCACTGAATTGGGCGCGCACGTTGCCCGAAGACGACAGTCGAGAGGCGGTAACCCTGAATCTCGCCTACGAGACCGCTCGAACCAATCCCGCCAAAGCTCTGGAAGTGGGCGCCTCGCTTGAATCTGGCAGTCACCGCGACGACTTGTTCGAGCTTGCGATCAGCCAATGGAGCACCAGGGATTTCACCGCGGCTGTCCAGTGGGCGAACCGGGAGGAATTGGACGCAAGCCTGCGACAACGCCTTCTCGCAGCGATCGCGGTCGCGGTGGCCGGTCAGGACGGAGCGGCAGCCGCCACGTTGACCGCAACGGCCTTGCCGCCCGGGGAAGAACAGGATCGAGTGGCGGTTGCCATTGTCCAACGCTGGGTGCAGAACGAGCCCGAGTCGGCGGCTTCCTGGGTCGCACAATTTCCGGACGGGCCGACGCGCGAAACCGCAGCGCATAACCTTGTGGCATTCTGGGCGGCTCACGATCGGGAAGCCGCAGCCCAATTGGTTGCAGATGCTGCCGGAGGAGACTCTACGCAAAGCGAACTGAACGCTCGGTGAGCTTTCCGAGCGACGCCCTGTCCGGCTCCGTTTGCGGATGGTTATCCCGGGGTGTCGTCAAGATCGACGAAGGCGAATAGGCCCAACCCAATATCCTCGAAGTCAGCCAGTTGGGCGACTGGCCTGAGTGCCTTTCGGAGAGGGGTGTTTTTCGTAAGACAAAGACTGACAGACAATCCCGACGGAGACTGACAGAAAGATCAGACGGCGACCGATTCCTGCGCGCGAGTGACGGCTTCAAGCTCGTCGCATGAGAATTGAATTTTGTGTTCACCGGCTTGCGTTGCTGATCCTGGGCCTGGCTCTGGTCTCGGCGCAGGGGGCCGATTACTATGTGTCCACGCAAGGCAGTGATTCGAACCCGGGAACCTCGGCGCAGCCTTTCCGAACAATTACCCGTGCCTACAGTCTGGCCACCGCCGGCACCACGATCACGGTCCTGCCCGGTGTCTATACCGACTATCAAAGTGGCTGGGGGCTTCACCTGAATAAAAACGGCACGGCGTCCAGTCCCATCACCCTCAGATCGCAGATCCGCGGGCAGGCGGTCATTGACGGCCAGAACGTTGCGGATCGCAACCAGGGGATTTACCTGGACGGCAATTACAACGTCATTGATGGATTTCAAATCCGCGGTGGTCCTCACGGCGGAATCTCGGTGTGGGGCAACGACAATCAAATCCTCAACAACCGAATCCATCACAACGGCAATCCCGCCAGCTCCAGCACCTTTGGCCAGGACGGCGTCTATTCGGGGGAGAACACCCGCAACACCGTTTACCGGGGCAACTACATTCACGACAACGGCCGGACGGGCAGCAATCTGGATCATGCCCTGTATCTGTGCGGGGACAACGAGGTGATCATCAACAATGTAT
>DATEKZ010000412.1:0-4451 GCA_035277185.1 Verrucomicrobiia bacterium | reverse complement strand
CCTTGACGACTCCTTCCAGTTCGCGGATGGCCAGGCCGGCCAGATCGAAATCAACGGTCTTGCGTTTGTGAACGTATCCCGCGAGCAGGCATTTGTCGCACAGCGCGTTCACCAGCCGAGGCGTGCCCTTGGTGTAATGGTAAATTCGCCAGAGGGCGCCCACTGTGAAGTTCGGCGTGCCATTCGAGCCGGCCACCTGGAGCCGATGCAGCACGTAGGGCCACAACTCCCAGCGATTCAACGACTGCAAATGAAACCGGACGGTGATGCGCTGCCGCAATTGGCGCAGGCGATGATCGTTCAATCGGTCGCGCAACTCCGGCTGGCCCATCAGGACGATCTGGAGCAGCTTGCGGCTGTCGGTCTCCAGGTTGGAAAGGAGCCGGATCTGTTCGAGCAACTCGTTCGTCAGATCCTGCGCCTCATCGATGACCAGCACCGCATCCTTGCCTTGAATCAACAGATCGATCAGCCATTGGTTCAACGCGGAGAGCACTTCCAGCCGGGACATGCCTTTGGTGTTAAAGCCAAACTCCATGGCAATGGCCCGGATGAGCTCGTCGGTATCCAGGATCGGATTCAGAATCAACGCCGTGGCAAACTGGTCGCCGAGTTCCCGGAGCATCGCGCGGCACAGCGTCGTTTTGCCCGCGCCCACTTCACCCGTGATCTGCACGAACCCCTTGCGCTCGCGAATGCCATAGAGCATGTGGTTGTAGGCCTCGCGGTGTTTTGCGCTGAAAAAGAGAAACCGCGGATTCGGCGTCAGCTCAAACGGCGGTTCCTTCAGGCCGTAGTATTGCAAATACACGACGGTTGTTTAACCAAGATCGCCGGTTGAGAAAAGGAAAAGGTTGGAATGACAGACGTGATGCGTGATGCGTGGTGCGTGACATAAAGCTGCACCCTGGATCCCTTCACGCCTCACGGATCACGTCTCACGCCACACGTGTCACGGCCCGTTCAGAATGCTTTTCACGGCCCGCAACAACGCCCGCATCTCGATCTCGCTGCCGATCGTGATGCGCAGACAGTCTCGCACTTCAGGGTGGTCGAACCACCGCACCAGCACCTTTCGTCCGCGCAGTTTTCGGAGCCACTCTTTCGCGGCGAAAGCGGGCGCCTGGACCAGCAGGAAGTTTGTCTGGCTGGGGAAGACCCGGAACCCACGTATCGTCAGTTCGCGGGCGACTCGTTCGCGCCCAGAGACAATGCGCTGGAAATTCCTTCGGTAATAAGGGAGATCATCCAGCGTCGCCAGCGCGGCTACCTGCCCCAGCCCATTGACATTGTAACTGTCCCGGATCTTATCGAGCGCGGCGATCAGCTCAGAATGGCCGACACAATAGCCGACGCGCTGAAAGCAGAGGGAATAGGCCTTCGAGAACGTGCGTGAGACGATGACGTGCGGATACTTCAGCGCCAGTTCCAGCGCGTTTTCGTCCGCAAAATCAACGTAGGCCTCGTCGAGAATCACGACACCCTTTTGCGTGCGGCAAAGCGCTTCGAGTTCCACGGTCGGATAACCCCGGCCGCCCGGTGCGTTCGGCGTCGTCACATAAGTCAACGCGGCCTTGAAGTCCCATTGATTGCCCCGACGCAGTTCTTTCACGGTTGGCATTCCAAAGTCGGGCTTCAGAGGCACCGGCTTCCGCGCAGCGCCGTGGATATCGGCCAGCACCGGATAGAGCGAATAGCCTGGCGTGAAGTATTGGACGGTCGCGCGCGACCGGACCGCGGCACTCCGGGCCGCAGCAGCTTCGCCCGCGACGAAGGCCCCGATACTTTCGTGCGCCTCTCTGCGAACGGACACGCTGCGGCCTGCAAGGCCGCGGTCCGCCGCCGGTTCGACAAACGCGCGAGTCGCCAGGGCCAGCAATTCATCCGACCCATTGCCGACGATAATGTTCTCCGCCTTACAGCCGTGAACTCGCGCCAGCTTCTCCCGCAGCGCCCGCGCCGCCGGATCGGGATACAGCCGCAGTCGTCCATCCACCGCCGCTTTCACCGCCTTCAACACTCCCGGCGACGGCGGATAGGGATTCTCGTTCGTGTTGAGTTTGATCAACCCCCTGATCTTCGGCTGCTCGCCGGGAACGTAGGCGTGCAGGCCATGGACGAGCGGACGAATCAAAGGTCGCGGATCCTTCATGAACTCCGTTATAAACAGCTTTTCTCCCAACGTTTCATCTCACTCGAACCTCCGCCGACCGCCCATGCGCATCCAATCCTTCCATCTCGGCAAACTTCCGCACCGCCGCCAGGGACTTCTTCAACGACGCGCGATCATACCGCACCACGCTCGTTCGGCGCTGAAACTGATCGACCGTCAGACCGGCAAACGACGCCCCTGCCCCACCCGTCGGCAAGGTGTGACTCGGCCCGGCGACGTAATCGCCCAGCACCGTCGGCGAATACGGGCCGAGGAAAATCGCGCCGGCCGTCGTAATCCTTTCGGATATCTTTGCGGGATTGCGCGCCACGATTTCGCAATGTTCGGGGGCAAGCCGGTTCACCAACTCAATCCCCTGCTCCAGTGTTTTCACCAGGATCAACCAGCCGTTGTTCGACAGTGCCCTGGCGATGAATTCGTGTCGCGCACAGCGCGGCAGTTGCCGCTCGACCTCCCGTTCCACCGAACGCAGCATGGCGGCAGACGGGGTCACCAACCAGACCCGTTCGTGGCCCGATCCGTGTTCGGCCTGCGCCAGAAGATCCGCCGCGATAAACTTCGGATTGGCCGCGTCGTCCGCGAGCACGAGCACTTCGCTGGGGCCGGGCAGGAGATCAATCGCCACGTGTCCGAACAGCAGCCGTTTCGCCGCCACCACATACGCGTTGCCCGGCCCGAAAACCTTTTGCACGTGACGAATCGTCGGCGCCCCGTACGCCATCGCCGCAATCGCCTGTGCGCCGCCGGCGCGGTAAATCTCCGTCGCGCCCGCCGCGCGCGCGGCATAAAGCAACGCCGGATTGATCCCGCCGTCTTTGCCGCAGGGCGTGCAGACGACGATCTCCGGACAACCCGCAACCTTCGCCAGTGTCACTGTCATCAGCGCGGTGGAAACCAACGGGGCCGTGCCGCCCGGAATGTAGATGCCAACGCGTTGAAAGGGGTCAAACTTCTCGCCGACGACGGCCCCCTGAGCGTTCTTCGCCGACCAATTCCTTCGCAGCGATTTGCGGCTGAAGCCCTCGATGTTCCGGCGCGCGGTTTCGACGGCCTCGCGAAGCGCCTCGTCCGCCTGGAGCGACGCGGCCATCAGCTCCGCCTTGCCCACCGGCAGTTGCTCGGACGTGAGATGCGCACCGTCGAAACGTTCCGTCAATTCGAGCAAAGCAGCGTCGCCACGCTCATAAACCTCCTGAAGAATCGCACGCGTCCGCTCCTCAATCGTCGGATCGAACAGACTGCTCTGGGTCGTCAGCGCGCGGACCTTTTCGGCAAACCCCTTGTCTGTGTGTCGCAGGACATTCATGTGCGCGGCGAAGCTAGGGGAAGCAATTGGCAAAGTCAAAGCCACCCGTGATTGGTTGAGGGTTGATAGTTGAGGGTTGAGAGAAGGATGTTTGAGCCTCGTTACATCTGCCTCCCGCCGGGCTTATTCGACCCGGAGCCGCGCTTGCTCTGGACACTTCATCTGATAACGTGACTCCGTGAGTTTTGTCGCTGAATTGAATGCGTTGCCGTTGGCGGCCCTGCTTCAAAGCTCCTTGTCCACTCCCTCTGCCACGGCCCGCCGGGTTCTGACCGGGTCGCCATCGTCGGTGAATGACTTCGCGCACCTGATCTCTCCGGCCGCGGGCGAATTGTTGGAACCGCTTTGTCGCCGGTCACAGGCGCTGACCCAGCAACGATTCGGCAAAGTCATCCGCCTCTTCGCGCCGCTTTACCTTTCCAACGAGTGCATTAACAACTGCAAGTACTGCGGTTTCTCGCGCGACAACCCGATCCTGCGCGTGACGCTCACGGTCGATGAAGTGGTGCGCGAAGCGCGGGCGCTCAAGGAGCAAGGCTTCCGCAATTTGCTGCTCGTCGCCGGCGAACATCCGAAGTTTGTCTCGAACGACTATCTCGTCGATTGCGTCCGCGCGTTGCGCGACGAGATCCCCGGCATTTCGCTCGAAGTCGGGCCGATGGAAACGGGGGAGTATCGCCCGATTGTGCAGGCGGGTGCGGAAGGGTTG
Source organism: Verrucomicrobiia bacterium (assembly GCA_035277185.1). Lineage (GTDB taxonomy): Bacteria > Verrucomicrobiota > Verrucomicrobiia > Limisphaerales > AV2 > DATEKZ01. The sequence continues at coordinate 263 of DATEKZ010000412.1, read as the reverse complement.
GTGGTCTATCAGGAAACCTATGACCGCGAGATTTATTCGGAAATGCACACCGCCGGACCGAAACGGAACTTCGATTGGCGCGTGGAGACGGCGGAGCGCGCTTATGCGGCCGGCTTTCGCCGGCTTGGCATTGGGGCGCTCTTCGGTCTTGGCGACTGGCGGCTGGAAGCGCTCGCGGTAGCGGCGCACGCGGAGTATCTCCTGCGGAATTGTTGGAAAGCGCAGCTCACGATTTCACTGCCGCGACTCCGTCCGTGCGCCGG
>DATEKZ010000411.1:0-5153 GCA_035277185.1 Verrucomicrobiia bacterium | reverse complement strand
GAGCAGGTGAAGCATCGTCGCGTGGAAGTCATGCACGTTGACCGGGTCTTCCACTACGTTGTAACCGAAGTCATCGGTGGCACCGAGCACGACCCCCGGCTTGATACCTCCGCCCGCCATCCAGATTGAAAAGCAGCGCGGGTGGTGATCGCGTCCGAAGTTTTCCTTCCGGATCTCGCCCTGCGAATAGGCGGTGCGTCCAAATTCGCCGCCCCAGATCACGAGTGTGTCTTCGAGAAGACCGCGAGCCTTGAGATCCTTCACCAGCGCGGCGCTGGCCTTGTCGGTGTTCTTCGTCTGGGCTTTGATGCCTTCGGGCAGGCCGCCGTGATGGTCCCAGTCACGATGACAAAGTTGAATGAAGCGGACGCCCCGCTCCGCCAGGCGCCGGGCAAGGAGACAGTTGTTGGCATACGATGCCTTGCCCGGTTCGGCGCCATAGAGTTCGAGGATCTCTTTCGGTTCGCTGGCAATGTCCATCAGCTCCGGCACGCTGGTTTGCATGCGAAAGGCCAGTTCATAATTCTCGATGTGCGTGGCAATGGCCGGGTCGCCGAGCGCGCCCAGTTGCTTCCGGTTCAACTCCTGCATCGCGTCGATGAGCTGGCGGCGCGCCGACTGGCTCAAGCCGGGCGGGTTTGACACGTAGAGCACCGGATCGCCCTGGCCGCGAAAGAGCACGCCCTGATGGTTCCCGGGGAGGAAACCGTTACCCCAGTAGCGGGCCTGCAAGGGCTGGCCGCCGCCGCCGCTGGTGAGGACGACGAACGCAGGCAGGTTGTCATTCTCGTTCCCGAGGCCGTAGCTGAGCCAGGCCCCGATGGTCGGCCGCCCGGGTTGTTGGTGGCCGGTGCCCAGGAAAGTGACCGCGGGATCGTGATTGATCGGCTCCGTAAACATCGAGCGGATGATCGCGATGTCATCCACGATGCCGCCCATGTTCGGGATCATCTCACTCAACTCGACCCCGTTTTTGCCATAGCGCTTGAACGGATACGCCGGGCCGACGCACAGAAGCGCCTTTTGACCAGCGGTCATTCCGGTGATCCTCTGGCCCTTTCGCACGCTCGGAGGGAGTTCTTCGCCGGTCATTTGGGTCAGCTTCGGCTTTGGATCGAACAGATCCAGGTGTGACGGGGCGCCGGATTGGAAGAGATAGATCACCCGCCTGGCTTTGGGCGCGAAATGGAGCGAATTCAGCGCGCCTTGCGGCTTCAGTGAAGGATTTCGCGCGGCGTCGGCTCCGAAGACATCGCGACGCAAAAGAGCGCTCAGAGCAATGGCGCCGAGTCCGGTCGTGCTGCGGGCGAGGAAAGCGCGGCGGCTCAGAGTTCTTTCGATTTCAGTTTGGAAGAACATGCGCCTCCTATTTCGTGATCGTCTCGTTCAAATTGAGCAACACATTCGCCACCGCGGTCATGGCCGCCAGTTCGGGCTTGTCGATCGACTCGGCCAGCTTTGATTCACCGACCTTCAGCAAATCTTCGGCGGCTTTGGCGTCGGAGCGGAAGCTGACCAACTGCTGCTCGTAAGCGCGCTGCAAGGTGGCGATCTCATCGGATTTCGGCACGCGGCCCAGCGTGTGGCGGAAAGCGCGCGTGATACGCTTCGTTACGTCGTCCGGTTCCTCGCGCATCACGCGTTCCGCGAGGGCGCGGGCGCTCTCGACAAATTCCGGATCGTTCATCAGGACGAGAGATTGCAGCGGCGTCTGGGTGCGTTGCCGCAGAAACGTGCAGACTTCGCGATTCGGCGCGTCAAACGTGGCAAACGGCGGATAATGCGCCGAACGCCGCCAGAAAACGTACATGCCCCGCCGATACAACGCGTCGCCATGATCCTGTTCGTACTTGGCGTCGGTGCCGTCCCAGATCCCGGGCGGCTGATAGGGTTTGACGCTGGGCCCGCCGATTTTTGCATTCAGCAGTCCGGACACCGCCAGCGCGTTGTCGCGTACAAACTCGGCTTCGAGCTGCAACCGCGGGCCGCGGGAGAGCAGGCGATTGTAAGGATCCTTTTCCAGTTTCCCCGGTGTGACGGCGGCTGATTGCCGGTAGGTCGCACTCGTCACCATCAGGCGAACCAGCGCCTTCACATCCCACGGTCCCACCGATCCTGAGTTTGTCCCGCCTCCATCGCGGAACCGGACGGCCAGCCACTCGAGCAATTCGGGGTGGCTCGGCCATTCGCCCTGGGAGCCAAAGTCGTTGATCGTTTTCACCAGACCGGTGCCCAAGAACATCGCCCAAAAACGGTTGACCGTGACGCGGGCGGTGAGCGGATGTTCGGGCGAAACCAGCCAGGCGGCAAGATCAAGACGGCTTGTCGGAGCGGCCGCCCTCGCTTCCCGGTTCGCGACACTTGAGGCAAGTCCGGAATCGGAGCCGCCCGGAGTATCCGACGCCTGTCCGGAAGAAGATCCCGACGTGGCGCCGGCCCGATTCCGCTCGCTCGATGAGTCGGCCACTGGGGGTTCAGCCGAAGCGGATCGGTGTGCTCCAAGTCGCAAGTGTCCGTCCTTGTTCTCGACGGTCGCCTTGCGGACCGGCGGCAGGAACGCCGGCGTATTCGCGGCGACGCTTTCGCCCTTGTTGCGGAAGTCGCCGCGGATGAGCTGAAATGTCTCCCGCGGAGGATCCATGTCCTCCATGATCATCGAACTGGGAATCGCTTTGATGAGATCGTCCTTCGTCTTGCGCGCTTTCTCCAGCGCTGCTTCAGAACGAAGAAAATCAACCGCGTCATTGTCTTTGTAGAACCGGCGCAGGTCATCGCGCTCTTCCTGACTTCGCTTTCCGCCGGATTTGGCGACGATCGGCATAATCCCTTCGAAAGCGAGAAGGCGCGCATCGTCGGCGCTCAGCGCGCGGTCGAAAAAGCGTACATCGTCGATCAAGCCGGTGAAGTTTCCTTCCCCGTTGCGGGAGCCGATACGAACCGGCTCATCGTTCGCGATGGAACCGGCGAGTTTATCCTTCTCGACCTCGACTTCACGCGAACGGCCGCCGACGAAAAGCTTCACTCCAGCCCCTTTCCCGGAACCATCATAGGTCATAAGAACGTGCTGCCACTGGTTCGCCGGGAACTTGTCCCTGGTTTTGACCTTGATGGCGTCGTCGGGGAGTTGATGAACGAGGTGAACCTCGAAGCGGCCGTCGTTCGAGTAAAGGTCAAAACCACGATAGGCCGGTTTCTTCTCCATCTTGCTGAGAATCGCGCCGTCGGATTGCACCTTCAGCCAGGCTCCGTAGCTGAAAGCGTTTGTCTGCTCGAATGCGATCAACGGCCCCAGGTCGATGTGCATTTTGCCATCAAACTTGAGGGCTTTTCCGATTCGGCCGTCCGGAAACTCCGGCCGGTCCTCCCGGACAAATCTCGGTCCCTCGGTGGATTCGTCCTCAACCGACGGTTTCGGTTCGGCTTTGATCTTCGGCTCTTCCTTGGCCGCGCTGGTGTTCACGACAGGACGAAGCGTGTCATCGAACGTGACGCGCGCCAGCAACCCTTCATCCGCCGGCTTCGGCGGAGGTCTGGCATTCGTTTCGCGTTCCCATTTTTCCTGCGTTTCGCCGAGCTCATTCTCGCGATCCTTCAAAGTCTTTTCGGCATCGCGCAGGCGAAAGTCGGCTTCGACGAATTGAATCGCCTGTTCCGGTGTGGGAAGAGGCATTCGCGGCGGCGGGTTGTCCGTCCGGTTTCGATCCAGTCCCTTCTCCGGCACGTTGTTAAAAAATGCATAGAGCTGGTAAAACTCCCTCGTGGCGACCGGATCGAACTTGTGGTCGTGACACTCGGCACAACCCACGGTCATCCCCAGCCACACCGCACTGAGTGTGTTCACGCGATCAACGGCGTATTTGTTCAGATACTCATCCGGATCAGCGCCGCCCTCATCGGTCGTCATGTTATTCCGCACGAATCCGGTCGCGATGCGCTGCTCGCGCGTGGGATTGGGCAACAGGTCCCCGGCAAGCTGCTCGATTGTGAAAGCGTCGTAAGGTTTGTTCCGATTGAACGCGTCGATCACCCAGTCGCGCCACAACCACATGAACCGCACACCATCAAAATGATAGCCGCTGGTATCGGCATAACGGGCCAGGTCAAGCCAGTTGACGGCCATGCGCTCGCCGTAGTGCGCCGAGCCCAGCAGCCGGTCCACGAGCCGGTCATACGCTTCGGAAGAATTGTCCGCCAGAAAGGCGTCCACCTCTTCGACCGTGGGTGGCAGACCGGTAAGATCCAGGGAAGCGCGGCGAATCAACGTCGCTTTGTCCGCCTCCGGCGCGGGTTTCAGACCCTCGTTTTCGAGGCGTTCCAGGATAAAGTAATCGATTTCATTACGCGGCCATTTCTTCCCGCGCACTTTCGGCAAGGCCGGCGGTTCCGGGGCGATGTAGGACCAATGATTCTTCCATTCGGCCCCTTCCTTCACCCAGCGGACGAGCAACTCGACCTGCCCGGCACTGAGAGGTTTGCCTTCTTTGGGAGGCGGCATCACTTCGTCCGCGTCGCGGCTGGTCACACGCTGCGTCAACACGCTCTTCTTCACATCGCCGGGCACCAAAGCGTGGTCGCCGGATTTCAACTTCTGGAACGCCTCCTCCTTCCGGTCCAGGCGAAGACCCGCTTTCCGCTTGCCCTCGTCCGGTCCGTGACACGCGTAACAGTGATCGGACAGGATCGGCCGGATGTCGCGGTTGAAATCGATCTTCGGCGGGCCCTTCTGCGCCGCGATGACGGGTTGGCAGAAGACAAGCATCAGCAGGACGAATCCGCGGAGGCAATCCGATCGCCGATTATCGGAGTTGCACGGTACGGTTCCAACTGTGGCCTGCATGCTTTTCGTGAACGTGCCTTCACTTTACACGAACAAGGAAAGTTTGAAACCCAATTCTACCGCGTCGAGCAGGTCTTGGGCGCATCTCCGAGGTGTTGGTAGCGGCAGGGGACGCCTGCCGTAGAGGGCGGCATCTTGCCGCCCGGAGCCGGCGACGAGACTCAAAACGCGCTCCGATTTCCGACGTGGATCCCGCCGACGCCACGGCTCTACGGCAGGCGGGACGCCCGCCGCTACGCCCAGTCGGAATCGACAACTCGGAGATGAAGCTCTCGAGCGCCTCGCCCCGTGATTCGTCCCAGCGTGGCCGAAGCAA
>DATEKZ010000410.1:0-12457 GCA_035277185.1 Verrucomicrobiia bacterium | reverse complement strand
CACCCGCAGCTCATACGTTCTCGCCACCTCGTGTTCGGGAATGAGATATTGAAAATCCCACGCTGGATTCGTCGTCCGTCGCCCCGGCACGGCGCCGCCTCCCGACGGCGAGTGCGTGATGCGAATGCCGTCCTTCCGGTCGAACATCACAATCCAGATCAAATCCTCAAACGACCCGTAGAAAAACGGCAGATCAAACCGCAGCGGAGACAGACTTTTGAACAGCGCCGGCTTCGAGGGATTCGCAAACTCCAACGTCAGTCTGTCGTCGCGATGTCGCACCGTGCTTTCATCGTTGTGCTGTTGCGTGCACAGTTGCGTCCAGGCGGATGCCCCGGCTTCCAGGCCACCGAGAAAGTAGATGCTCTTGTCGTCCGGCGCATTGATGTAACTGGCCCAGAACAATCCAATCCAGCCGCGATGAAACACGTGCTGATGCGCCCGGCACCGGTAGTGCATGTCCAGGTAATGCGGCGCCACCAGCCGGAACCGAGTCCAGCTCTCCAGGTGGAAGGTTGGAGTCGGCGGCTGATGCAATTCGGCTTCCGTATCCGACAGCCTTTTACAAGTCATCGGCGCCCGGCGTGGTTCGAAGAAGTAATCGGAGTCGTCTTCCGTTTCCCCGTTGAAGATGTGTTCGTGATTCAATCCGGCGTAGGCCGGCACGAAGAGGTTGCGCGATGATGTTTTATGCCGAAGACTCCAGACACCGTTGTAGCCGGCGCGATGTTCGCCCGCGGCGCCGTTGTCTCCGATTTCGGCCATGAGATCGCCCGCCTGAAGGGTCGCTTGAGCCATGGGGAGGATTATTCAAAAGAACGCGGCCTGTTCAATCTCCGAACCGCGCTGCGTCAACCCCCGGCCGGCTTTCAGCACGTTCAACGGAGACGCGCCCACGATCGGTCGGGCCAGCGCGGTCTCCGCGGTAAGGACCGCTGCCGCCTGAATCACGGAGATCGGAGAGAAGCTTTCTGGCTGTCGGGCAGCGGCTCGGACGGCATGTCATCGAAGCGATGTGCAGGCTCTCCAGCCGCCCACGCCAGACCGCGCAAGGCCAGGGTGCGGAACAGGGGATCATCGAAGGTCCAGGTGTAATGGCCCATAATGCTCGCAAACACGCGGCCCTTTCCTTTCTGGAAAGTCCAGATCATCGGTCTCGCCTCCCCGTCCATATCGGCAGTCGCCAGCGTTTCGATTCGGTTCGTGTCGCCGATCATCGGCCAATACGGTTCGTCGAGCAGCTTCAGTTGTCTGAACCCGCGACCGATGGCGTGGTTCGTTGAGGCGACGAAGTTCAGGGTAACCGGCGTGTGAAGATATTTCGTGGGACCGGGCTGTGCCGCGAGGCCAATGCGTTCCGCCAGTTTCTCCGGTTCCCGGTCTGCAATGGTGGCCGAATGAAAAACCGCGACCCCGCCGCCACGCGCCTGGTACCGGTCGAGTTGTTGGTAGCGTTCCGCGCTCCAGTCATGGTTCCAATAGTAAAACACCAGCGCGTCGGCGCGGTCGAACTGCTCCGGAGTCGGCCATTCCCAGGCGCTGGTCACGGTGACCCCGGAGGCTTTTCCGAGCAGAGTCATCCATTGCTTTTGCCAGGCGGGATAATCGTGCTGGCCGGGGCCGTGGTCTTGTTTGGAGGCGACCAGCACGATCGTCAGATTTCGATTTTTGCTTTCCGATCTGCGGTCTTGCGATTCACTGAGAATGGCTTCGATCTCCGCTTTGTCTCGCTTTGGCGGTTCGTGCAGGAGAAAAGTCAGCAAGTCGGTGACTTGCGATTCGCTCAGGCCATTCAACAAATCGGAAGGCATGAGCGAGACACCGGCCGGGCGCATTTCCTTCACGTCCGTCGGTTTCACCAACGTCTCCTTGCCATCGATAGCGATCACGGCCACCGTGGCGGCGTCCTTGTTCCGCACGAAGCCGGTCAACTCATCACCGTTGTGAAGGGCGAGATTGTAGCCGACGTAATCGGGATTGATGGAAGCGCCCGGCTCGTTGATGTCGCGCAGCACGGAGGCCGAGTCGCGTGACACCAGGTTGCTCAAGTCCGGTCCGTTGCCGGTGCCCTCTCCCCGGATGCGATGGCAGGTTGCGCACTTCAAACGGTCGCCGAAAAACAAGTCGCGCCCGCGTTCGTAGTCGCCGCCGACAATCTCTCGTTGCGGCGCCGGAGGCGGTCTTTCGCCGGGAGGTGCGGCGGCTTCGCCAGCAGGGTAAGCGATATCGACGGTTTCACCCGCGCCCCGACTGCCTTTCGCCTTCACCCCCGGAATCGTCAGCGCGAATGTGGCGGCCCCGCGATGTGGTTCGGTCGCCAGCACAAGAACCTTTCCGTTGTCTTCCAGGCGCGCGGCAGTGATTCTGAGGTTCCCTCGCGGCGCAGCCTCTTGCTGCTTCACCACATCGTAGGGCGGCTTGAGGACTTCGTAGCGGTCGGCCTCGCGGACGTATTCGCCGAATTCAATTTCTTGTCCAACGACAGCTTTGATGACGGACGGATCGAGCGGTTTGTCGAACTGGACGCGCACCTGGCGCGCGTTTTCCAACCAACTTCCGACCGGCTGTGGCGCTTTCGGGTCGGTGTAAGAAATCTTGAAAATCTTCCCCTCACCGTTCGGTCCGGTGCCCCAGTCGGGCAGACCACTGTGGCAACTCACGTAAAGATCGCCCTTGGGCGAGATCGTCACGTCCGTCGTGAGCATCGAAAGTCGGGCGATGAGAGATTCCGTGCCGACGTAGCCGCGCCCCCTCTTCACCAGTTGGACCCGCCAGATTTTGCCGCGCGATTCGCCGGCCACGAAGGCGTCGCCTTCCCACCATTTCGGGCCGAAGAGTCCCTGCCCGGGGGAGGCGGGCAGTGCCAATTGAGAATTGCGAATTGCGAATTGCGAATTGGAGGCTCGTTTCGGATTTATCGGGCCGTGTGGTTCATTGAACACAAAGCCGCAAGCGGATTGATGCTGGGGGCCGAAGGTGACCACGGGTGGTTCGCTGATCAGGTTCGGCAGCCATTGCTCGTGACGGGGCGGGAAGCCGTAGTTGCGTCCGGGAATGATGTGGTTCAATTCGTCGAGTGGATTTCCGTTCGGACACCAGGTTTCCCCTTCCTGGTCGGTCATGAAGAGATCTCCACGTTTGTTGAGGGCAAAATTATATGGGACGCGGACGCCGGTCGCGATGGTCTCCATCCGCCGCGTCTTGCGGTTGAGCTTCTGCACGGAGCCCCGTTTGCCGTTCACGTCGTAGTGCGAGACGCCGTCCTTGATCTGGTACGGATTCGCGTAATTGGCGGTGAGCAGGGCGAAGTAAAGATTTCCCATCTTGTCCATCGTGACGCCCATGGCATCCACGTTGCCGGACGCGACCTCCTTCTCCGGCCAGCCGCTGGCGACGATCTCCTCAGTATCGCCTTTGCCGTCGCCGTCGGTGTCTCTGAGCAACGACACTTTGCCGCTGGACGACACAAACAATCCGGCCGTGGACCAGCACATGCCGACGGGGACGGTGATCGTTGGCCTGTCCCAGAAGGGTTCGGCGGCGTCTTCGAGGCCGTCTCGATTGGTGTCGCGCAGGAGCCAGACTTTGCCATTGTAACCGAGCGCGGTCAGCCGGCCGTCGGGGGCAAAGCGGAGATTGTTGACATTGGGAAGTTGAAGCGGCAACTCCTGGACGGTGAAACCGGGCACCAGCATCCAGACGTTGGTTCCGCCCGAACCGACCGAAGCCGCAACCAACGAGGGGCCTAAAGCCAGAACCGGGAGAAGTCTCAATCGCACTCCTGGATTCTGCCCGGGCTTTCCGCCGCAAGCAATTCAGGAGTGTTTGAACCTGCTGTCAGGGGCGCATCCTGACAGTACGACCGTTGGAGCGCGGGATTCCAATCCCGCCAGCCAAAAGTCTGCGCCATCCGCGGGATCGGAATCATCGGAATCCCGCGCTCCATTACACTGTTGTCATCGGTGGCGGTGCCAAGATGCGCCCCGCCGTCAGTGGCCACACGTGCAGGCATACTCCGCTCTTTTGCAGCCGCCGCAAACGTGCGTCTCCAGTTTGAGACGGAAGTTTTGCGACTTCGCATCCTCCCGGGCCTTGATCATCACGACGATCAGGTAGCCCTCGCCTTCGGGCAGCGGCATCCGGGAAACCAGTCTGCCGTCCTTCCGTGCCAGCTCGAGCCTGGCTTTCCCGCTCTTCGCTTCCGCGATCACGGTGACGACCTGGTTGCCGACGGGCACCGGTTGCAGTTTGTCGTCGTAAAAGGTGATGCTGACGGTGCGGTCTTTTTCGACGAAGAACTCGGCCTTCGGGCTGGTCTTGTCGAGGAGGCGTCCGCCTTTGGGACCGGCTTCGACTTTCTTTTCGGCCGCAGCAATGGTGAACAGGCCGGCGCAGAGTACGGTCACCGCGGTGAGAATGCGGAGGTTTGTTTTCATACGGTTTGAGGTTTGGCGGTTGGAGTATCTTTTGAGCTTTGAACTTTGCGTTTTGATCCTTCGCCTTCCATCCACTCATAGAGCGTCGGGAGCAACACGAGCGTCAGGAAGGTGGAACTCAGGATGCCGCCGATGACGACGGTGGCCAGCGGGCGCTGAACTTCCGCGCCTGCGCCGGTGGCAATCGCCATCGGCACAAAGCCAAGACTGGCGACCAGGGCCGTCATCAGGACGGGGCGCAAGCGGGTCAGCGCGCCTTCGCGGACACACGTGGGCACGTCGCGGCCCCGTTCGCGCAGCAGGTTGAAGAAGCTGATCATGACAAGGCCGTTGAGGACCGCGACGCCGCTCAGCGCGATGAAGCCAATGCCTGCTGAGATGCTGAAAGGCAGACCGCGCAGCCAGAGCGCAAAGACGCCGCCGGTCACGGCGAGTGGAATGCCAGTATAAACGAGCAGCGTTTGCCGCAGGCTGCCCAGCGCAATGAAGACGAGCGCGAAAATGAGGCCGAGCGCCAACGGCACGACGATGCGAAGCCGCGCCCGTGCCTGCTGCAGGTTTTTGAACTGCCCGCCGAACTCGACCGTGCAGCCTTCGGGCAATTCAATCTGCGCGGCGACCTTCTTCTGCGCTTCGAGCACGAAGCTTTCCACGTCGCGTCCGCGCAGGTTCACCATGATCGCCGCACGGCGCTGGCTGTATTCGCGCGCGATGGCCGCGACCTGCTCGACGACGCGGAAGTCCGCGACCTGGCCGAGGATGAGCAGGCCGCCGCTGTCGGTGCGCACCGGCAGGCGTTTCAACTCCTCAACCTTCTCGCGGTACTGTTCGGACAGCCGGACCACGATGTCGAAACGGCGGTTGCCTTCGATGAGTTTGCCGACTTCCTGCCCGGCCAACGCGGTGTTGACGACGCGATTGATTTCGGCGGCATGGAGGTTGTAGCGTGTCATGGCCTCGCGCTTGGGTAAGATCTCCAGCAACGGCGATTTGCCGAGCGCATCGAACTCCACGTCCGCCGCGCCGCGCACGCCCTCCAGGATTTCCCGGGCCTGCATCGCAATCCTTTCTATCTCACCGAAGTCTTCGCCGAAGACCTTCACGGCGATGTCGGCGCGGGTGCCTTCGAGGAGTTCGTTGAAGCGCATCTCGATGGGCTGGCTGAACAGGTGACCTTCGCCGGGCACGTGCTTGCCCAGTTCTTCAGTCATCAGATTGGCCAAGTCGTCCTTGCTGATCGTGCGGCCGTCCCTCTTGCGCCATTGGGCCTGCGGCTTGAACATGATGTAGGTATCGGCGACGTTCACGCCCATCGGGTCGGTGGCGATTTCCGCAGTGCCGATGCGGCTGAAGGTGTAAGCCACTTCGGGGAACTTCTCCAACAGCAGCTTTTCGCCGCGCTTCTGCATCTCAATACTGGCATCCAGCCCGATGCTCGTGGTGCGGATCATGTGAGTCGCGAATGAGCCTTCGTCGAGTTGGGGCACAAACTCCGCGCCCAGCCGGTTGAACACGATCACCGCGAGAACGAACAGCGCCGCGGCCGCGCCCGTCACAATCCACCGGGCGCGGAGCGAGAAGTTCAGCAGGGGCGCGTACGCCTTCTTCACCAGTTTCACCAGCCAGCTGTCTTCCTCCTTAAGATGGCCGCCGAGAAGGAAGGAACAGAGCGCCGGCATGAGCGTGAGCGCCAACGCCAGTGCGCCCACGAGCGCGAAGATGACCGTGATGGCCATCGGCTTGAACATTTTGCCCTCGATGCCGGTCAGCGCGAGAATCGGGAAATAGACCACGGTGATGATGCACACGCCGAAAAACATCGGGTTGGCCACTTCCTTCGCGGAAGCGAGGACTTCGGTTGCGCGCTCCCCGGCTGTCAGACGGCGTTTGAGTTGATGCTGCTTGTCGGCAAGATGCCGAATGATGTTCTCCACCATCACCACCGCGCCATCAATGATGAGGCCGAAGTCAATCGCGCCGAGACTCATGAGATTGCCCGACACCCGGCTCTGGACCATGCCGGTGATCGCGAAGAGAAGCGACAGGGGAATGGCCAGGGCCACGATCAAGGCCGCGCGCCAGTTGCCCAGCATGAACAAGAGAATCACCACGACGAGAATGGCGCCTTCAAACAAACTGGTTTCCACGGTGCGAACGGTGCGCTCGACCAGTACCGTGCGGTCATAGACCGGGATGATGTTCACCCCTTGCGGGAGTTTTGTCTGAATCTCCCTGAGCCTTTTCGCGACGCGATTGGCCACGATGCGGCTGTTGTCGCCTGACAACATGAGCGCCGCTCCCAGGACACATTCATCGCCGTTGTAAGTGCTGGCCCCGGTGCGCACGGCTTTGCCGATGACGACGTCGGCCACGTCGTGGACGTGCAGTGGCGTGGGGCGGCCGGCGAAGCGCAGCGGGATGCTGGCGATGTCCTCCATGGTCTGCACGCGACCCGCCGCGCGCACCGTCACCGTTTCACCCCCCAGCTGAATGATGCCGCCTCCGGCATTCTCGACGTTCTCACCCATGACTTCGGCCAGTTCGCCAAAGGACAGGCCCACGCTCTTGAGTTTGTCCGGGTCGGGCTGGACGACAATTTGCTTCAGGTAACCGCCCGAGGAATTCACTTCCGCCAGGCCGGGCGTGGAACGCAACCGTGGCTTGATGACGTAATCGTGAATCAGCTTTAGCTCCATCAACTGCGCTTCTCGCCCGGGCGGCTTGTTGGTGGCGTCCGGCGTATATTCGACCACGTAGTAGTAGATTTCGCCGAGGCCGGTGGAGATGGGCGCGAGCTTGGGCGTGAGGCCCGGCGGGACAGTGTCGAGTGCCGCTTGCAGCCGTTCGCTGACCAACTGACGGACCCGATAAATGTCCGTGCCATCCTCAAAGACCAGCGTTACTTGCGAGAGGCCGAACTTGGAAAGCGAGCGCAGTTCGGTCAGTCCCGGGATGCCGGCCATCTCATTTTCGATAGGGAAGGTGACGAGCTTTTCGATTTCCTCCGGTGCGAGCGCGGGGACGGCGGTGTTGACCTGCACCTGGACGTTGGTGATATCGGGCACGGCGTCAATCGGCAAACGCAGCGCCGACCAGACACCCGCGCCAACGAGCGCCAGCGTGGCAACAACAACCGGGACACGCTGCCGAACAGAGAATTCCAGGAGACGACTGAGCATGGCTTGATTCAGTGGGAATGCCCGCCGCCTTTGGTGGCGCGCAGTTCAATAAGCCAAAGCCTTTCGACGGGCTTCGTTACCACCACGTCGCCGGGAAACAAACCGTCCGCGATTTCCACAAAGCCTTCAGTCTCCGCGCCTGTTATCACGGCGGTGCGGAAGTAAGCGTCCCCATTCACTGTGTAAACGAAGGCGCCGTCCGCCGCACGCAACAACGCCGACCTGGGAACGGCGCTCACGGCCTGGACTCGTGGCAAGGTGATGCTCGCGGAGAGGAACTCGGCCGGCTTGAGCCGCGCTCCCGCGTTGGTAATGCCAACCACAACCTCCACGTCGCCGATGGCCAGCGCCTTGTTCACGCCGAGCACAATGCCGCCCAGCTTCTCTCCTGACTTCGACGCCAGTGCCACGGCTTGTCCGGCGCGCAGCAACGCCGCTTGCTCCTGGGCCACCAGTCCCGACGCTTTGCCCGTGCATTCGGCGTGCTCGGTCTCAAGGGCAGTCGGTTTATGATCCTCGCCGAAAACCTGAGCGGCGAAACGAAGTTCGAAGGGCAATTTGCGCTCGGCGACCTCTGTCGTCTCCAGGCCGAGACTCTGCCGCGTTTCGTCAGTGAGAATAACGCCTCTCCCCGGCTTGAACGACGCGCCGCCGGGAGATCCCCCGCCGTGGCCAGGCTCACCTCTGGCTTCGCCCTTGTCATGTTTGTGATCGTGGCCATCCCCGGCGTCGTGCTTTCTGCCGCAGCCCGCCGACAGGAAGGCGGCAAGCCCGAGTGAAACGAAACACGCTGTGAATCGAAACGTCATTTCTGTTGTTTCTCTTCCTTTGAGGCCGTGCGTGCCAACGGCGGCGTGAGGCCGGTGAGCCGTTCCAGATGTTGTGCGGCCTCCAGAGCTTCCTTCCGCGTATCGAGCAATCCTTCGACTGCTTCCAGATACTTTTCCTGCAACTCGACGTAGGTGGCAATAGGCACCGCACCCAGCCGGTAATGCCGGTCCGCGAGTTCCGCCGCGTCACGAAAGTGCTGCGCGGAGTCAGGCCGCCACTTGGCCATCTCGCGCAATTTGCTCTCGTAAGTCAGCGCGGCCTCGATGACCCGGCGTTCCATTTCGCGTTGTGTGACGTAGAGGGACGTTTCCGCCTGCGCCTGCCGGGCTCTGGCCGCCTCGATGTTGCCCGTGTTCCGGTTCCACAACGGCAGCGGCAGCGACAGGCCCACGCCGATGACGCGTTCGCGGTCGCCCGCGCGCTCTTCGGAAATCATCGGGCCGACAGAAATGGACGGGTAACGCTCGTTTTTCGCCAGTTCCACACGGAAGCCTTGTTGTGCAAGTTCTGCCGCGCGCACGCGCAGTTCAAAGTTGTTCGTCCCCGCCAGCGCCATGAGGGTCTCCTTGTCTTCCGGTGGCCGGAACACAAGATGTGTTTGGCCCACCGACAGCCCGGCGTCGGGTGTCACTCCGCGAAGTTGATTCAATTCGAGCAACGCCGCCTGCGTGGCCAGCGTCGCCTCGCTTGCTTTGCGTTGCATCGTGAGTTCAGTCGCTTCGATGACGCGCGTTTCCAGCAGCGGCGTCAGCCCCGCAGGGTCGCGTTGCACCAGCACTTCGCGCAAGTCGCGGAAGCGGTCGGCCACTTCACGGGCGGCAGCGGCCTTCTCCTGCGCGGCAAACAACCCGAACGCCAGGGTGCGGACCCGCGCCGCCAACGCGACACGGAAACGTTCGAGGCCGAGTTCGGCGAGTTCCACGTCGCGGTTGGCGATGGCCTTGCGCAGCCCGATGCGCCCCGGCCACTCGAATGGCTGCGCGATCGATACCGACCAAGCGATGCCTTCGGCGTTCAAGCCGGGGCCGCGCACGGTCTTTTGGCCGACGCCGCCACTCAATTCCGGATTGGCGAGCAGGCCCGCCGTTTTTCGCCCGGCCTGCGCGGCGGCGATTTCGGCCTGGTAAAACTTGAGTTCGGGATTCCGTTCGAGCGTCTCGGCGACAAGGGCATCCAGCGAAACCACGTTCGCGTTTCCGACCAGTGGTTCAGCGGCGCGCGCGCCCGGGGCGGCGCTTCCCAGCAGGGCCACCAACATTGAATGGAAGAAAGGGCATCGTTTCATAAACAAACCACAACGGTTCAAACCAAAACGGGGAATGACCTTCAGCGTGCCAACACGCCGCGACCGCAGAGGGCGTCCCGCGAGGGACTACGAAACGAAGGAGGGCGCGCGCGGTGGCAGGGCCGCGCGGAAGGAAAACTGCCAGGAAACCGGTAATTCCGGGGAAGGTTTCTCGAAAGCAAGGTGGTTTACCGCGGGAATGGCTTCCAGGCGGAGAAGGGGTGCAAGGAACAGGGCCGGCACGAGCACCGGCGTCGGAATCGCAATCCGGCCGTTCTCGGTCTTGTAGGAGGCCGACTCGACCACAGCACAGGCATCGTCGTCACAATCAGAATCCTGATGGGGGGCAGCCTCCTCGTGGGGGCAGCAGGCCAGGAACTCCATGCCCGGCAGGGACTCCAGCCGGCAATGCATGGTCAGCGGCACCCACAAGACCAGGAGCGCGGCGGCCAGAATCCTCTTCCACGAATTCACGAAGGTATGAATACGCCTGACGATGGCGGGATGCAACTTTTGATTCTTTGACGCCGTGGAACTTTCGTGCGGCGTAATCCCTCTCACCTGAGGAACCGCCGCGCGACTGCGCGTCGGTGGGGCGCAGGCCGTAGGAACTGACAAACGTTTCATTTGACGGGATGGCCAACGGGTCTAGGATTCGGGCAGTGATCGCACGGCTGAACAAGCTCGTGGTGGTGCTGATGCTCACGCTGACGCTGGGGTTGCATTGGGCGTTTCTGCAATCCGTCGCGTGGGTCGGCATGTTCGTCAGCTTCTCGGCCGAGAGTCCGGTCAGTGTTGCGCTGGCAAAGACGTTCGACGGCCAGCACCCGTGCAATCTTTGCAAGATCGTGAAGGAGGGCAAAAAGGCGGAGCAACAACAGGATACGCCGAAACTTCTGGCCAAGCTCGATCTGATTCTGGTGTGCAACCCCGTCCGGCTAGGTTCACCCGAACTCGCTCCCCTGGAAATACTTTCAGCACCATCCGCCGTCTCGGGGTCCTGGACACCGCCTTCCCCGCCGCCGCGAGCGGCTTGACCTTCCATTACCGGAGCTGACCGCTTGCCGGCGGGTCAGCTTTGTTTCCAACCGTCCGCTGCCGTCCGCCGGACGGGCCATAACTCCGAACTGAACGCGCGGGCGTTCAACTTTTACATTTCAATGAGACGTTGGCATCAGGGCTTTACCCTGATCGAATTGCTGGTCGTCATCGCTATCATCGCGACACTGGCCGGTCTGTTGTTGCCTGCGTTTGGGCGCGCCAAGGCGAAGGCCAGCGCCACGCAATGCCTGAACCATCTCAAGCAGGTCGGTCTCGCGAGCGTCATGTACTCGGACGACCATAAAGACGCTTTGCCCCGCGCGGCGCATCAGGGACTGTCCTGGGTAGGCTCGTTGCAGCCCTATACGGCCGGAACAAACCTCTGGCGCTGTCCCAAGGACACCAATCGCAAGCGGCCCTATAGTTACGCGCTTAACGACTTCCTCCTGCCGCAGGGTCCGGGCACGAGTGAGACGGATTACTCGAAGGCAGCCGCGGTACCGGCGCCGACCGAGACGTTCCTAATGGCCGAGTGCGCCGATGGTTACGCGAACAGCGACCACTTCCACTTTGCCGACCCGGACGACGGGGATTACTCAACCAACGGCTTCCCCGTGCAAGTGGCTGTGAAGCGACATCTGACGTCAGCGAACTACCTCTTTGTGGACGGCCACGTCGAACCCCTCAACTGGAACATCGTCAAAATGAAACTGAACCAGACCGGCGCGCGCTTCGTAAACCCGGCTGGAAAACCGTGAATCAATCTGAAAGCGCTTCTCCACGCATGAACGCTCGAACTCTGAATCAATTTGTTGGAATCGTTGGCCTCCTCGTTGCCGGCTCCGCGAGCGCGCAACATGGTCACCTCAACGCCGGCGCCGTTGGTGTAAATCAGAATGACAAACTCTACTTCGACAATGGCGCCGACTTCATCACGAACTCCGGCTACGTCAAAACGCTGACGTACACTAACGGGGGCCGGTTCGCCGGCTATTACGAAGGCAACATCACACTGACCACATTGGCGGCCACCGCGGCTTTCGGCGGCCCGGTGCCGAACGCGCCCGCGCTCGGCTCATTCATCCAGGCGCAGTTGGTGTCGGTTGAGGGTCCGGCCGGCGGCTCGTTTGGCTTCTGGGAAGCGGGATCGACGAATCCCACGCATAGCCTGTCGAGCGGTCAAAGCGGCACGAACATGTTTCGCCTGACGGAAAGCGACGGCTCTCCTGGCGCTGATCCTTATGGCCACGTTCACGGGCGCCGTTTCACGGCGACGCAACCGGGTTTCTATACTGTCGGATTCCGGCTCTTCGACACCTCTACGAACGGCACGAACGGTGGGCCGATTCATACCGTCTCAGACGTTCTGCCCATTTATTTCCAGGCGGGCATTACGATCGTCTCCACCGCCAGGACGGGCGACGTGATGACCGTCTCTTACGGTTCGATCACGAATCAAACTTTCGCGCTCGAATACACAACCAACCTGCTCTCGGCAAGCGACTGGGACGCGGCGGGTGCGCCCTTGGCGGGAACAGACCTGCTGCAATCGCAGAGCGACACCAACGCCTCAGGCGTTCGGCGGTTCTACCGGATTCGGGCCACCACGCCGTGAACGGCGCGTCGCGATGATTTCGGCGCGGGGCAATCAACCTTGCGTTTCCGCTGGAAATCGTCCCCAATGA
>DATEKZ010000409.1:0-5609 GCA_035277185.1 Verrucomicrobiia bacterium | reverse complement strand
TCCTCGTCGCCTGTTCTGGAACGTTGTTTGGTTCGATCTCGACGAGTTCCATTCCATCGCCGACGATCACGTTGAACGTCCGCCGGCTGCGGAACTTTTCCGGATCGAGAGGCAGTTCCATCTCACCAGCCTTCTCCGGTCTGATCTTCGGTTTGTGCCCGGCGGGGAGGTTGTAGCCGGTCAATTCGACTTCGCTCTCTTTGCCGGCCGAGACACCGGGAGGAAAGAAGCCCGTGACGTAAGCGAAGTCGCCGACCGAGAGGCGGTAGAAATGGTCGGTCGACGCGCCCAGCAGGAGTTCGCTTACCCGCACGCTGTAACGGCCGCCCCCGATGAAAGTGTAGGCGAGGAAAGGATCCGGGCTGCCGTCGAAACCGTTGTTGCTGGCGAGGACCTTGCCGGAGTCGTCGAGCAAAGTCAGCGCGACGTCCGCCTTCGAGTCGAGGCTTTTCGCCGCCACGTCAAACACGAGTGTCTGCCCGGCCTTCGCGTCAAAATCGAACTGATCAATGTCACCGCTCTTCTCATGCGTCGCCCAGAAGCTCGCCGGCAACCGCTCGACCGCGTGGACCTTGTTCGAGACGTAAACCTGGGGCAGATCGTCCACGTGCAGCTTGAGCCTGCCGCTTTCGCCGTTCGGGCCACCTACCCGGAATTCGTAGCTGCCACGACGGAGGTCGTCCGAGGCGATGGCTTTCACCAGGACCGCGTCAGATTGCCGCGGTGCGTCCTGATCGAGTTCGAACTTCAGTTTCGGCTCGGCGGATTTGATTTCAGTCGCTGTGGACAGATTCTTGCCGATCAGTTTGAGGCGCGTTTCCTTGCCCCGCTGAATCCCGCGCGGCTCGACCCGCGACAACTCCGGTTTCGGCGCCGGCATCACCTTGCCGTTGCCGGCGTCGTAAAACCCGATGGTGCCATCCAGTCGTCCGACAACGACCGCTTTGTCGTCCAGGGCAAAGGCGAGCGCAGGAACCCAGTCGGGCTGCCTTTCAAGCAGCAGTTTTTCCTTCAGTTCCGTGCCGGTCGCGTCCCAGAGTTTCACGGTGCGGTCTTCGGCGGAGGAGAGCAACGTTTTGCCGTCCGATGAGAAAGCCACGTTCAGGATCGCGCCTTCGTGGGCGAAACGGGCCTCGAGAATCGGGTTGGTGGTCTCCGTGGCGGATTCGCTGATTTGCCAGACGCGGATGCGATTATCGACCCCGCCCGCCACGAGCCGTTTGCCATCGAGACTGAAGGCGACGGCGTATTGTTCCTTGAGCGGTTGCGAAAGCGTGTCGCGCCGTTCGCCGGTGGCAACGTCCCAAAGTTTCACCGTGCGGTCGGCGCTCGCGCTGGCAAGAATTCTGCCGTCGGGACGAAACGCGAGATCGAACACACAGCCGTTGTGGCCGGACAGGGTTTTGATCTCTTCGCCGGTCTCGACGTTCCAAAGCTTGATCTTCTGATCGTAACTGCCGGTGACCAGCGTCTTGCCGTCCGGCGAAAGAGCGATCGAGTAGAGCGTGTCTTTGTGGCCTTCGAAGACGTAAAAGAGGCGGCCATCGCGGAGGTCCCATTGCCGCACCTCTCCAAAGAGGCCGGGTTCGCCGCCGGCGGCGAAGAGATAGTTGCCATCCCCGGAGAAGGCGAGCGCATTGACGTTGCCGCGATGTCCGGTGAGGGCGCGCCCGACGGCGCGACTCTCGGCAGGCCGCAACTCGACTTCGCCGTAGCGGCCGACGGCGAGAAGCTTTTGCCGTGGCGCATAGGCGATGGCGTTGATCGGATTCCGTGGTGGAACTTTAGGTTCGATTTTGGGGACGGCGAGTTCTTTGGGCCGGGTGTCCGCGGGCGGCCTGGCGCCGGCGTCAATCCAGGAACGGATGAGGGCGATTTCCTCGGGTTTGAGCTTCTCGCGTTTGCCGGGCGGCATGATTTTCTTTTTCCCGTCCTTCTCGAATTTGCCCTCGATCATCCGCACCAGCAGGCTTTCCTCGCTCTTGCCGGGGACGATGACGGTGCCGCTCTCGCCGCCTTTGAGCAACAACTCGTGAGATTCCATGACCAGCCTGCCTTCCGGTTCGGTCGAGGCGTGGCAATCGAGGCAGTGCTGCGTGAAGAGGGTTTCGACGGCGGAGTAATCAGGTGGCTCGGCGGCAATGCAACAATTCGATAAGACAAACAGCGAAGACGCGAAGACGCAAAGAATGGCGGGACTATTCCCGCCCGGCCATTTGCAGTACCGATACGGAAATCTCATCTTCTCGCCTTCTCGCCTTCGCTGTTCGTTTGAAACCATTCAATGATTGAACAAAAACTCCCGGCTGCTGAGCAGGGCCCAATACAGGTCTTCGACCAAAGGCCGTTGCTCGTCCGGCGTCGTTTCGGCGAGCATCTTCAGCATTTTCTCCTTTTCTGCCCTGGAGGGTTGGCGGGAGAGGGCGCTCAAATAGGCTTCTTCGATGATCTTTTCGAGCGGCATCTTTTCGGAGAGTTGTTTCGCGATCCGATTCTCCTTCGCCATGAGCTTCTGATTGATCGTGTCACCATTGGCGATGTGGAGCATTTGTGCGACGTTCGGCTCGGCAGTGCGTTCGCACTCGCAGGTCTTCTCACGGTCGGGCCGGCCAAAACTTTTGAGGAAGTAGGAGAAGATTTTGGTGTCGGGGAGTTGAATGGCGCGGTAGCCGGGCGGGTATTTTTCGCCCAGACCGCGGTTCTCGTTGCGCAGATCGACCTGGAACTCAGTGGGCACGCCGGTCACCTGTGAAAAGGCGTCCAGCAACACTTCAGCCATCAGGCGCCGCGGATAATAGCGCGAATAAAAGCGGGTGTCGGCGGCGTTCTCCGGCAAGGATGCGCTCGTTCGCTGATAAGTCTCCGACTGGAGAATGGCCCGCATCAACGCCTTGAGGTCGAACTTTTCATCGGCCAGAAACTTCGCGGCAGCGGTCAGGAGTTTCTCGTTGCTGGCCGGATTGGTGGCTCGCAGATCGTCGGCCGGCTCCACCAGGCCGGCGCCGAAGAAGTTTTTCCAGACACGATTGACGATGGAGCGGGCGAAATAGGGATTGTCCGGAGACGTGAGCCAGTCGGCGAGCGCCTGGCGGCGATCATCCGGGTCTTCCAGGGACAACGCCTGGCCGTCGAGCGGAGTGGGAGGCAGCGCCCTGCCCGTAAGCGGCTGCACGATGTCGCCGCTGTTCGATACGAAAATGACGCTGTCGCCTTCGCCGGAGCCCGTCTTGGCGCGGACGCGGGCGAAAAGATTGGCGAAGCGGTAATACTGTTCGTTGGTCCACTTTTCCATCGGATGATTGTGGCACTTGGCGCAATTGACCGACATGCCGAGAAACGCCTGCGTCGTCGTCTCGGCCATCAACCGCGGATCCTCGTGCAGCACGTAGAAATTACCGGCGCCATTTTCCAGGGTGCTCCCCTGAGTGGTGAGGATCCTGCGCACGAAAAGGTCCCACGGCGTGTTGGCTGCGACGTTGTTGCGTATCCAGTTGAAGTAAGACCACATCGCCGGCGTCTTCAGCTTTTTGCTCTGGACGAGCAACAGGTCGGACCATTTGTAGGCCCAGTAATCGACGAACTCGGGGCGCTTCAGCAAGGACTCGATGAGCCGATCCCGGGCGGCAGGAGAAACGGCGGGAGTCCTGGAGTGTTGGAGTTCTGGAGTGTTGCCTGAAGCGCGAGCATTACTCCTATGCTCCAATACTCCAATACTCCGCCCTGCGTTACTTCGCTCTTTTGCGCACTCGGCGAGGAACGCGCGGGTTTCGTCCGCGGTCGGCAGAGTGCCAAGGGTGTCGAGGAACGCCCGGCGAATGAATTCCTGGTCGCTGCACCGTTGAGACGGCAGGAGGTTGAGGCTTTGGAGTTTCTCCAGGACGAGTTCGTCAATGAAGTTGCGCTTCGGCGCCCTGGCAAAAACCGCCGGCCCAACCTTGTTCGTGTAAGGGACAGTGGCCGTGGCGATGGCGATGCGACTGAGATACCAGGCCGTAATCGCCCCTTCACCATTGCCGACGACGGTGACTTTGCCGTCTTCGCCGACGTTGGCGACCGATTCGTTTGCCGAGGTGTATTTGGTCCAGCGTGTCACGTCCTCCGTGCGGCCATCGGTGAAGTGCGCGTGCACCGTCAATGGTTGCGTCGCACCCGCTTCCAGGACGGCGTGATCCGGCAGGATCTCGATGCGTTCTATGCGTGGATCGTCCTTCCCGGGTCCCGGTGCGCCGGCGGCGATCCATTCAGCGAGGACCTTGTATTCGAGCGAATCGGCCTCAAATTTTTTGCCGCCCTTGTGAGGAACCGCGCCGGTTGGTTTGAGCAACAACAAGCTGCGGCCGGGATCGGACGGAATAATGCGGCGGCCAAGCGCCTGCCGGGTGAGCGATAGATAATCCCCTTCGTCGTCGTAACCGCGGAGCGAAAGCCGAAATCCATTTTGACCCGCCGCCGCGCCGTGGCAGGCGCCGGAGCTGCAACCGAATTTGGCGAGCACCGGCTGGACGTGATTGCGGAAGGTGATGTTCGTGGCGGCGTCGCCCGCGAAGGCTGTGGCAAAGGCCAAAGACAAGCTGCCCGTAAAACACGCGAAAAAACGCGAAAAATTCATAGAGCTAAAGGATCGGCCGCTGGTGTGACGGACAGGGGATGTTCACCATTCGTTCCCATTCCAACAAGGCTGCCCGCCAAGTACGCGCCGACGATGGCGGGGATTCGTCTTTGTAAATGAGTTCTTCGTCCATTAGCTGCGGATCCATTCTTCTTTCGCGGATTTTCGCGTGTTTAGCGGGCTTTAGACGGCGCTCCCGCAAGGGCAAGCTGCCCGCGAAACACGCCAAAAGACGCGAAAGGGTCATAGGGTGAACGATTCAGCGGCACCAGGACGTCGCGTATTCACGATTCGTTCCCATTCAAGCTGAGGGTGATGACCGAAGTTCACGAGCAGGCCGAGCTTGAAACCAGTGGCGTTGAGATAATTCAGAACCTGGGCGCGATGTTCGTCAGTCAGCCGCTCGACGGCTTTCAACTCGAGGATAATCTTTCCGTAGCACACAAAATCTGGCTCGTAGCCCTTCGCCAAGCGGCGGCCGCGGTAGCTCAGTTCGAGCCTGGGTTTCGGCACGAACGGGATATTCAAGTGGGCGAGCTCGATCTCCATACACTCCTGATACACCGGCTCTAGGAATCCGCAGCCCTTGTCTTTGTAAACGCTGAAGCACGCGCCGACGATAGCGTAGCATTCGTCCTTGTAGATGAGTTCTTTGTCCATTAGCCGCAGATCATTCTTCTTTCGCGTAATTTCGCGTGTTTAGCGGGCCCTAAAAAAAGCGTCTCCCGGAAGCAGGCTGCCCGCGAAACACGCGAAAAAGCGCGAAAGGGTCATAGGCTGTTTCGCCGGCACTAAAACAGCTCCCGAATCGGCTGTGTGCCGTAATCGACCAGCGGGAACGGACGTCCGCTTGGCCCGGGCAGCTCGGTCATCAGATCCAGCCCGAGGCTGTGGTAGATCGTCGCGACAACCTCGGACGGTTTGACCGGACGTTCGACGGGATAAGCGCCGATTTCATCGCTCTTGCCGACCACCCGGCCGCCTTTGACGCCGCCGCCGG
>DATEKZ010000408.1:0-4962 GCA_035277185.1 Verrucomicrobiia bacterium | reverse complement strand
CACGACATACTTAAGCCCGGCGTTGGCGGTATAGTTGAATCGAAATTGGCCGTTCGTAATGATCGGAGCGGAGAGAGTGATTACACCTCCCGCCACGACTGATACGTTCACGACCGCCGAAGTACGGGTCAGTCCGCTGTTGTCGGCGGCGACGGCGGCGAGCGCATAGCTGCCGGCGGCCAGGTTGCTCGCAACGATGCTGAAGGGGGGCGTCGCGTCAACGCCGAGCAAATTGCTGTTGGCGAAGAATTGGACGTTGGTGACACTTCCGTCCGTGTCCGAAGCGCTGGCCTGAATCGTGACGTTCGCCGGCGCGGCCAATACCGCTCCGTTTGCCGGATTGGTGATCGTCACGGACGGTGGTGAGCCCCCGGCCGACTGGACAATCACCGTGCCAACCATGCCAAACGCCTGGTGCGGTGAGCAGTAGTAACTGTAGGTTCCCGGTTCGTTGAACTGTATTGTGCACGTGCCGCCCGCCACGGGCGGAAGCCCGCAAAAAGGATCCGTGTCCGTCTGGACGTTATGGGTAAAGCCGAGGCCGGTCCAGGTGACACTATCTCCCGCCCGGATCGTGACGCTTGGTGGCGAAAATGAGGTGCCAAAAGCAGCCACATTCGTTGTCGCGGCAAAAACGCCTCCCTCGAAGCCAAGCTGCACTGCGATCAGGAGGATCAGACCCAGGAAGCCGTTGCGGCTTGGCGGATTCGCTGTGGATCCCCTCGAATTCATCGTTTTCATAACTGGTATGACGTCCGACCGCCAAACCGGTTCCCCGGATCAGGGCAGCTTCAAAGCGAGGGATGCCATAATCGCATGAGCCTTGTAATCGTTGGCGCCGGCCGCGGTCGGCTCGCGATAGCGAAAAAAGCCGTATTGGACGCTGCCGGTGAGGTTCTGAGTGAATTTACGGGTCAAACCCGCCAGGAGACCGTGCCGATCGTAACGGATGCCCAGTGGAAGTCCCGCGGCTTCGTTGTCCTGCCGATAATCCGCCCGCGAAAACGAATACGTGGCACGGAAGTCCGTCCTGTCGTTCAGCGCGAACGTTCCGCTGGAAAGCACGCTGTAAATGTCCCCTTCATACGCGGCAATCATTCCGGCTCCGTTGACGAAGCTCACCAGACGGGAATCCCTGTAGGAAAACGTCGCGGACCCATAGAGCCGCCGCCAGGGCGTTATCGTGGCGTTGACGCTGTAAACATGCGCGTCCTCGTTGCCGGCAAGGATCTCACCGCCGGGATAGATGACATTCGTAATTCCGCTGGTCAGGTCCGCCACCGACGTGTGGTAATCGGTTGCGGAACGTTGATATTTCAAGGTCGTTTTCGCCCAGGATGCCAGGCGGAGGACGAGCCTGGTCTCGATCTCGTCCCCAATGATGTCGCGTGACCGGATAAACGCCGGATAACCGTTGACCGGCGAACCGTCAGAGTCGAGCGAATGGTCGTATTCATTCTTCTTCTCGCGGAACTTGTAAGACGCTTCCCAGGAAACGCGCGGCGCGGGCGAGAACGTAAACCCCGCCTTGTACTGCCGAAGATCCCCGATGGCATCCGTATCCCGGACAAAATCACGACTATCGTCAAATTGGTTTTGCAATCCGAGGAAGGCGCTTTCGAAGTGGTCGATTTGCTCCTGCTGGAAACGGCCCTCCGCGTAAAACACGGTATAGGGAACGGTGTTATAACGCAGGGCGACATCTTCCTCCAGGACCCATTTGTCCATATTGGAGCTCGCGGCTGCCGGAAGGGCTGCCGGAAAGGCCGAAACCAACAGATCGCTCAACCCCTCGCGCCTCATCCATTCGCTTTGGACCCCTGCCGACAGCGTGAGCCCGCGCCACGGACCCAGCATCGTGTTCAGGTTGACCGTGTGCGAGTCCTGTTTCAGCGCGATGCGGTCGCTCGTATCACCGGTGAACGTCGGAAAGGCCGCCGAAACCGAGCCGAACGCCTGGCCGAAGGCTCCGTCGCCGTCCAGATGCGTGTACAGGTAACCGCCGGAAAGGAAAAGCCACTCGCGCAGCTGCTTCTCGGTGCGGAGGGTGTTCGCGGCCTGGAAATGACGGTACGTCTCGTCGTGACGCGCAATCACGTCCGGATTGAAATCACCCTGATTGACGCGGGTGTTTCTCAGGTCGTAGAACTCCGCCCGCAAATTGTCCTCCAGCCGGAACCCGCCGACTTCGTAATCGGCATCCAGCTTGATGATGTGGGTTTCCTCGTCGATTTGTTTGAACCCGGGATAAATCGCCTTTCCGAAAAACGCCGCCGGATCGTCCGATACCTGCCCCCATTGAAGCGTGGATTGGTTGCCCTTCCGGAACTGATACTCATATCCCAGCGCCACCCGAGGCAGGTCCGGAAGAGTCAGACCGGCATCGAACCACGCCTTGCCAATATCGACGTGCAGATCGCGATCCAGACCCGGTGGCGGCAGGTTGAAGGGTCGGTAGTATCCACCGGTGTCGTCGAAATACTTTTGACAAATGTCATAGCCGGCGCGGACGAAGCCGAGCGTCGGATGGCTCAGGCTCAAGCCGACTCGATAGTCGTTTTGATCGATCAACGCCCGGCCATCCAAGACCAGCTCTGATTGTTCGCCCACCGGATGCCGCAACTCGAACTGTTCGTAGCCGGCTGTGAAACCCTCCTGCTGCCAATAATGCTCCCGAAACTTCTGTGTATCGCCTTTGACACGGACGTAATGGATCGTCGGCGTGATTGTTAAACTGGTTTCCCGCGCCAGTGTCAGCAGGTTCGTCGGCCACCTGGGACCCTGATCGATCCACGCCCGCAATAGCGCAATCTGCTCCGGAGTCAGCCGTTCGCCCTTGCCCGGCGGCGGCATCTCCATGTCTTCGACCAACCCCGCGACGTAATGGATCAACAGGCTGTTGGCGCTGTCACCCGGCTTGATGGCCGCTCCGTGCTCGCCCCCTTTCAGCGCCGACTGCTGGTTATCCAGCCGGAAGTTGCTCTTCGGCTTCTCACGCCCATGGCACCGGAAACAGGCGGTCTCGAAGATCGGCAGGATATCGCGTTCGTAATCGACGGGTTCCGTCGCCGAGGCGGGCAGTTTGCTCAGGTCAATGCCGGCCGCAACAAGGCGAAGGGCCGCGACTCCGGCGACGATAGGCAACCCGAGGAACGCGACTCGCGAAAGGCAAAACGCGAAGTGTGATGCGCGGTGCGTGATGCGTGGCACGTGGCGATCAACAGGGGTCTTCATAAATTGTTTTCACGCATCACGCATCACGCATCACGCACCGCGTTTCACGCCTCAGTATCTCAGCTTGGGGCTGACGTTCGAGCCGTGCACCGCCGTGTGACAGCCGGCGCTGAAACAGGTGCCGACCTGCAAATAAGCCGTGTGATCCTCCTTTCCGATCACGATCAGCCCCCCGACAGCCTGTGTTTGAACGTGGCATTTCAAGCACAGATTCACATCACGCTCCACCAGCAGTTTCGCATTGATCGATCCATGCGGTGTATGACAGGTCGTGCATCCCTCCCGCAGCGCCTCGTGTTCGAAGACGAACGGGCGCGCTTGCTCTCGATGACACTCGGCGCAGGTTTCATTCAAACGCGCCATCGCAAGGCCGCGCGCCGGCTTCAGGATTTCCCGGCCATGCGGATCGTGGCATTGCACACAATTCATCCGTTTTTCCGGAACCGGATGGTGTTGCGGAAGATGAAACTCCGCATGCGTCTCCACATGGCATTGAAAGCAGACCTCGGGGTCCTTTCCAGGATTCACGATGTGCCTGCCCCGCCCCCCGCCCACGCGCACATGCTCGCTGCCAGGGCCGTGGCACGATTCGCATCCGGTCATCGGCGCCGATTTCAAATCGTCCCGGTAATACCGCGCGTGCGGACTGGCTGGAAAAATCCGCGCGTGGTTGGTATGGCATTCGGCACAGGTCCGGTTTCCGACGAAGTGCGCCCCCTCGATCGGAGGCGGCGAGACCACGGTTGTGTCGATGGTCGAACAGGAACTGAGCGCCAAAACAACGAAGCCCAGCCCGGCCAACGTGCCGGCGGCCGCGATGGAACACCAGTGTTTCATCGGGAATATAATTGGACTCGTCGGGAACACGTTGGCACCCGTGACACTCTCAGTTCTCGAAATAGTCGAAATGATGATCCGATTGCAAGTCCATACGCGGTCGAAGTCCATCGAGCTTGTTTGTTTCCACGTAAAGCAGATGCTCAACCGGGCGCATTGGTTCCCTCGAAAAGTGCCGGCGCATACGGTCCCCTGCTTCTTTGCGTTGATTTTTGCCGCGTCCGTGGGAATCGCGGACACGGCCACATTGCGATCGGTGGCCGATGTCGAACTGCGCGAAGGCACGCCGTCCGGCAACTTTGGCGCCGGCCAGAGCATTGTTTCGGGCGGGCTGGGAGCCAATGCGGCGAACGAAACAAGACGTGGCCTGATCCGTTTCGATCCTGCCGCGGACATCCCTTCCGGTTCGACCGTCACCTCCGTGACCTTGACCGTGGCCGTGACTCACGTCCCTTTGACACCGGTCGGTTCTACCTTCGGATTGCGTCGCATTCTTCAACCGTGGAGCGAAACGGCCGCGACCTGGATGACACGACTGGATGCGAACACACCCTGGGGATCCGCCGGCGCCGAAGGGGCGGACGACGCGGCGGCCATACCGGGCTCGTCCGTCTTCATTGACCGCACCGGCACCTACGGCTTCGCTTCCACCTCCAACCTCGTCGCCGACGTCCAACTCTGGGTGGACGATCCTTCCACGAATTTCGGCTGGTTGCTCATCAGTGACGCGGAGGATTCTTTGTTTACAGCCCGCCACTTCGGCGCGCGCGAAAGTGGAACAAACGGGCCGACTCTGATGGTGGAATTCACACCGCCTTCCGGCGCCGTTCCGCCCCGGTTGCGCGAACTGAAGCTGGCGACGGGTGAGATCTCATTCCAATTCGACGCGGA
>DATEKZ010000407.1:0-2845 GCA_035277185.1 Verrucomicrobiia bacterium | reverse complement strand
TCAACATGGCCTACACCGCCGTCTTCGAGAACGCGACGGCTGACTACGACCTCGCCCGCGGCGGCGATGCGCTTAAACTGTTCGAGAAGGGCAAGGAACCGCGGATACTCCGACCGGAAGGCAAGGACGGTTACACCGGCGAACTGCAACACCTGTTGGACTCGATCAGGAGTGGCAGGCCGCCAACGGTCGTCACCGCCCAGGACGCGGTGAGTGCGTTGGAGATTTGCGAAGCCGAGGAATGTTCCGTCAAAACCGGCCAGCTCGTTTCCTTGTAATTCGCGCGTTGGATGAAAACGGAAACATTTTTCTGCCGCTGGAAGCGACGATACCTCAAGTTGCTGCACAAGCAGTGGATGGCCCTGCGCCAAAGCCGCAGAGAGGGGGCGCCCGGCCAGGTGCATGAACTGCGCGTAACGCTGCGCCGCCTTCGACTCCTGATCCGGCTCGGCGAACCGCTCATCGACAAGGCTGTCGCAGACGAGTACCGACGCTGGTCTCGTGTGATTTCGGCGGCCACCAGCCGGCTGCGCGACTGCGACGTAACGTTGGAATGGCTCAAACGTCAAAGCGGCTCGGAAGAAATCGTCGAGAGCCTTCAAGTTCGGCGTGATCGCCTTTGGCGAATCCAGAAACCGCGCCTGACTGCGCCGACCGCAAAGATTCGATCGCGACTCTCACGCATTGCAGCTCCGCGGAGGAATGCCGCGCGCTTGCGAAAGCGTTTCCTCAAGCGTTTCGATCGCCTTCAAAGCGAGATTTTCGAGAGCATCCCCAACTTCTTCGAGCTCAGTCTGGAGGATCGTCACGCCTTTCGCCGCTCGTTGCGCCGTCTGCGTTATCTGCGGGAACTCGCTTTGTCCCGCAAGAAGCAGGCCAGTGACGTCCTGCTGAAAAGCCTCATTCGTCCTCAGGTGGCCATGGGCGAATTCCAGAATCTCGTCGTGGCCGAAGAAATCATCCGCCATCTCAAACAGACCCCGGCGTCGCTCCGACTCCTCAACCTTCTCCGAAAGCAACGGGCGTCGTGGGAGGCCGAAATCCGTCACGGGCTGAAGTCGCTGGCGGAAATGGAGCCGGATAAGGCGTCTGGACCAGGATAGCGGCTACTCCCGCCGGGCGCATCTTGACGACGCCCTTTCACGGACGCTTTGTCAGCGGAGCGCAGGTGTCCAACCTGCGTGTTCCTGTGAGTTAGCAGCCCGCGCGGATTAGACATCCGCGCTCCTTTCTTCGGGGGAGACTGCGTCCGGACTGTTAATGCCGGCAGTTGATCTTTGCGCCCCCAGGCATTAGACAGAGCGCATGGGCGCACAGTGGAAACAAGCGGGTCGCGAGGCAAATGCCACCAAACGCGGCCAGGTCGTCGGCAAGCTCGTCCGCGAAATCCTGGTCGCGGCCAAACTGGGCGATCCCGATCCGCAACTCAACGCGCGACTGTATGCCGCGATCGAAGCCGCGCGGAAGGCGTCCGTACCGCGCGACACCATCGAGCGCGCCATCAAGAAGGGTTCGGGCCAGACGGACGACAAGGTGACCTATGAACTCGTCGCGTACGAAGGGTTTGCGCCCCACAAAGTCCCCGTCATTGTCGAGTGCCTGACCGACAACCGCAACCGAACCGCGCCCGAAATCCGGCACCTCTTCAAAGTCGGTTCGTTGGGCGCTCCGGGCAGCGTGGGTTTCTTTTTCGATCATCTCGGCGTGGTGGAAGCGACGCACGCCGACAAAACGCGGGACGCCGAGACCGATGCCATCGAGGCCGGCGCTCAGAACTTCGAGGCCCTTGATGCGGACGACGTCCCCGCCGGCCACATTGGCGCGCGGTTCATTTGCGAAATCAAAGACCTCGACGTCGTTTCCAAGTTTCTCGCCAAGGCCGGCTGGAAAGTGCTCGCAGCGGAACTCCGTTATCTGGCCAAGAACTTCGTCGATCTCTCCGAAACTCACCGAAAGGAAGTCGTCGATTTCCTGAACTCGCTCGACGACCACGATGACGTCCATCGCGTTTACGCCGCACTGAAGTGAGTCTACAGCCTGTTTCGCAGTTGGACGTGAAAGCGCAGACCAGGATCACAATGACCTTGCGATACTGGAAAGAGAAGGGTTCGTTGGTTCGGACCGCGGCCATTCTGGCCGCAGCGTGTCCGTTTCGAGGATTGATTCTCGAACCTTCGGCAGCGCTACTTGCCAGCGAAGCTGCTGCGGCCAGAATGGCCGCGGTCCGTAAAACATTGCGACCTGTCCGCCGCGGAGGTCGCTACGCCCGAGGACGGGTGGGATGAACTTAGCGCGGCATTGGCCGCAACCCAAGTGAATCAACCACGGATGGACCCAGAGCGGCAAAGCCGCAACCAAAACGGAGCGCGCGACGTCCCGGCGCGCAGCAGCTTGGCCGGCCAGACGGCGTTCGGATCTCTAAAGACAATTTCTGAGAGAGTGCGGAACTGCTGCGCGCCGGGACGTCGCGCGCTCCGGAAAATCTTCGCGAAAAAACAAGATTTGTCATTATAGTGGTACGGATGGAGCCATTTATGATTTACGCGGTCTCGGCAGAGTTTCCTCGATCCGTGTCCATCTGTGTTTATCCGTGGTTAAAGTCTTTTTCTACCGTGACGTCGGCAGCGGGACCTGCGCCGGGCTTTGCAAGTAGGCCACCAGATCGACGATCTCCTGTTGTGTCAGCGCGTCGAAGAGCCCCTCGGGCATCATGGAGAGCGCGGAGGTTTGCCGCGAGGTGATCTCCTGGCGCGGGAGCGTGACCGTTCCGGTCTGGGTTTGAATGGTCACGGTGCTTTCGTTCTCGCGCAAAACCACACCGGTAACGAGGCGTTCGTCCGCCATT
>DATEKZ010000406.1:0-5576 GCA_035277185.1 Verrucomicrobiia bacterium | reverse complement strand
TCTCGGCAAGTTCACGAATCCGCTGCAACCCCATCAGCACCACCTTGGTCCCCGGTATCCGGGCCACTTGTGTCCAGTCAATGCTGCTTTCGTCTTTGGTCGGGTCTTCATGGCCGGTAATGACGGTGAAGCTGGAGCAATGCTCGCGGTGCGTGAGCGGAATGCCGGCATAGTTCAGCGCTGCTGAGATCGAAGAAATCCCGGGCACCACTTCGAACGGAATGCCGGCCTCGGCCAGCTCCTCGGCTTCTTCGCCGCCGCGACCGAAGATGTAGGGATCGCCGCCTTTCAGACGCACGATCGTTTTCCCTTGGCGCGCCCTGGCAACGAGCAATTGATTCAACTCGTCCTGTGGAATCGCATGGTCCTTGGAGCGTTTGCCACCGTAGATGATTTCGGCGGAGTTCGGCGCCAGACGCAAAAGATCCTGGTTCACCAGCGCGTCATAGACGACCACGTCGGCACGCGCCAGCAACTCGGCCCCGCGCAACGTCAGCAACCCGGCGTCTCCCGGCCCAGCGCCGACCAGATAAACAATCCCTTTCGTCTTCATCGCAATGTTACGACCTCAGTTTCGCAGCCAACCCCTCACCAACGGCCACGGGTTCCCTTACCTCGCCGCGGACTTCGTCGCGAGCCGCCGTCCCGTTTTCGAATTCGACACCGCGCAGCCAGATCTGTTCCCGGACCACTTCCGCGTAGCCGGCCACGGGACTTTGGCAGCCGCCGCCCATCGCTTTGAGGAACGCGCGCTCGGCCACCACGCATTGGTGTGTGTTGAAATGATTGAGTCGCTCGCAAATGACCGCGATCCGTTCGTCGTCCGCGCGAACTTCGATTCCCAAGGCCCCCTGCCCCACGCACGGCAACATCACCTCGACCTCGATCAGCGTCGCAAGCAGTCCGTCCGGCACCGCGTCTCCTTCGAGCCGTCCCTCCCGCGTGATCCGGAAGTTCAATCGCTCCAGCCCCGCCGCGGCCAGCACGAGTCCATCCAGTTCCGCCCGCTCCGCGAGCTTCTGCAGTCGCGTGACCACGTTGCCGCGAATCTCGACGACCTTCAGATCGGGGCGATGCGCGTGCAATTGCGCCTGACGCCGCGGACTGCTGGTGGCAATAACCGCGCCGGATGGAAATCCCTTGATCGAAGTCTTCGGGTCCAATCCACGGCGTTCGGATTGGCCCGGCGACCACTCGACGACGGTTTGCTTCGCTTCTTCAGCGCGGAGGAATTCCGCGTCGCGATAGATCAAAACGTCGCGCACATCCGCGCGCTTGCTCACGGCGCCGAGCTTCAATCCGGCCGGCAGCTCCGTCGGCAGATCCTTGAGGCTGTGTACCGCCAGATCGGCCTGGTGCTTCAGAAGCGCGACTTCGAGTTCTTTGGTGAAGAGTCCCTTCGGCAGGGACTCTGCCGGCCTTGCCAGAGACGCGGTTTGTAATTTGTCACCGGTCGTTTTGATGATCCGGGTCTCGAATTTCAGCCTGGGGAAAATCTTGCGACACTGGTCGAAAACAACCGTTGCCTGGGCAAGCGCGAGAGCGCTCCCGCGAGTCGCAATAATGATCGGGCGTTCGCTCATCGAGCTTCCTTCGCCAATCGCGGATCGCGCATCAGGTTCACTCGTGCCCGAAGGCGGGCCGCGAACCACCCGGCACGTTCAACGGACCCTTTGGCTCCAGCAACGCACGGGCCTTCTCCCGAACGATGGCTTCGCATCGCGTGATTTCCTCGCGGCGTTGTTTGAGATAATCGTCTGCAATGGCTTGCAGATCATCGATGTTGTAGAGGTAAACATTCTCCAGAAAATTAACTTCCGGTTCAATGTCCCGCGGCACGGCGATGTCAATCAGCAGCAGCGACCGGTTTTTGCGAAGTCGCATCAATGGCTCCAGCTTCACACGGTCCAGAATGTGATGCGGCGCCGCCGTGCTGCTGATCACGATGTCGATCTTCTCAAATTCTGTCGCCCACTGCTCGAAATGAACGGCGCGACCACCCAGTTCTTTGGCCAGCGCCTCGGCTCGGTCGTAGGAACGGTTGGAAACGATGATGCTGTGCGCGCCGCGGCTGAGCAACGCGCGGGCGGTCTTCTCGCTCGTGTCCCCTGCGCCAATCACCATCACCTGCCGGCCCTGCAGCGATTCGAAAATCTTTTCCGCCAGTTCGACAGCGACGGATCCGACGGAGGTGCTGCCACGCTGGATATTGGTTTCAGTCCGGATTTGCTTGGCAATATTGAACGCTCGCTGGAACGCCTTGTTCAATCGGCTTCCGGTGTGTTTGTGCTGCAACGCCACATCGTAGGCCTTCTTGAGCTGGCCAAGGATTTCCGTTTCGCCCAGCACCATCGAGTCGAGGCCGCACGCCACCTTGAAAAGGTGTTCCACACTCTGGGGCTCGCCCAGTGCGTAAATCTCGTCGTTCAGCGACTGCGTGCAGCCGCGCGAGTCCACGAGAAACTGCCGCAGCGCCTGGAATGAATCGCGATCCGCAGCCGGGGTCACGGCATAGATCTCGACGCGATTGCAGGTGGACAGGATGACGGCCTCCTCCGCGATCCCGGCCTCCCGCAACTGCTGCAACGCCTCGGGAATGGCCGCCTCGGCAAAAGCGAACCTTTCCCGCATTTCCACGGGCGACGTGTGATGGCTCAGGCCGATGACGACGATGGACATGCTCAGGAAACGCTCAACGCGGAATCGGGAGCGCGGCACAAAGCGGGAACGCGCGGGCGATACCCGCTTCCGGCGCCGGCTGCTCGATTTGACTTCAGGGGCATACGCTCAGCGATGGATCGGCGACATAAGATTGACCCCCCAGAAGGTCAGCAAGACAAAGACAAAACAACCTACGGCTCCCCACGCGAAACGCCGTCCGCCTTGCGCGAACCATCGGTGCGTCACGAGCAACGCCAGGTAAAGCATCCAGACCAGAATCGACCAATGCACCTTGGGATCGCCAAAGTAGCTTGCACCCTCCGGCAATTTGATCCAAAGCGCGCCGACGGCCAGGCCGGCCGTCAGCAGGGCGAACCCCAGCATCAGCAGGCGATTGATCACGAGCTCGAGCCGTTCAATCGGCGGGAGCACCGAAAAGATGGCGCGCATTTTGTGGAACTTGAGATCGTGTTCCTGGGTCAGATACATGAGACCGGCCACTGAACTCAGCCCGAACGCGCCGTAGGAGAGCAGGATCAGGGCGGCGTGCAAACTGACCCAGCCGTTCTTGAACTCCGGTTTCGCGCCGTAAGGGTTGTCCAGGCCCGGCATCATCGCGAACACTCCAACCGAGAACAGCAACGGCGCCGCGAACGCACCCAGAAAGCGGAGCTTCGGCCAAGCGCCCACGACAAGGAAACTGGCCAAAATCGTCCAGGTGACGAACGCCGTCGCCTCGTAAAGATTGTTCACCGGACAACGCTCGAAGGAAAAGCCTCGGGTGACCATTGCCGCGGTGTGGAAGACCGCCGCCAGCAGGAGCAAAACGTAGTTGACCCAATCGTCGCGGCGAAATCCCCTGCGCCAGAGGAAAACAGAATAAATGACGCTCAGGCCGTAGATAACTACGGCTATGAGAAAAAGGGTTCGCCCGGGCAACTCAGTCACGAGGCTAGGTTAATACGGGAGAGCGAGGCTGCAAGCCGCAAAGCGCAACCGCCCGTTGGGCAGCCGGGAGTCTGAAAACGGCCATCAAACCGGTCAGGCAACATTTTTGAAAGAACGCCCGGGA
The DNA here is from genome assembly GCA_035277185.1 of Verrucomicrobiia bacterium. Taxonomy (GTDB): domain Bacteria; phylum Verrucomicrobiota; class Verrucomicrobiia; order Limisphaerales; family AV2; genus DATEKZ01. The sequence continues at coordinate 1,843 of DATEKZ010000406.1, read as the reverse complement.
CAGAGACGTATTCTCGACAGGATCCGCGCGGATTTGGCCCTGTCGTCAACAGTAAGGTATGAGAATGAATCGATCCATTAAGGTCCTCGCCACGGTAAGCGATATCTTGTTGATCTCGATCCTCCAGGCGTGTTGCGGAGCCACGTTGGTGGAGGCCAACGAACCCGTCGCCCTCCCCGAAGGGGTAGCGGCCTTTCGTGCCGGCGCGAAAAGTAACGGTTTCCGAATAGCGGTAAACCACAAAGGAAACATCCTTTCTTCGCCTGACGAATCCACTTGGAGCGACATCAGCGAAGTGAACAATTCCCGTCCGACGTTCTTTCGATGTGTCGCCCACGGTAACGACACCTTTGTCGTCGTGGGCGGCAGTTATGTTGGTGTGCCCGGCGTCATCGTCACTTTGAAAATCGGCAACGCCTGGACAATCGTAGATTCAGGGACTCGAAACAACCTTTACGGCGTGGCGTACGGAAACGGACGATTTGTAGCGGTGGGCGATCACGACACAATCCTGAGTTCTCAGGACGGCATCTGCTGGCGAAAGCGCAACTCGAGAACATCGGACACCCTTTTCGCCTCCGTAGCATTCGGCAACGGCACTTTCGTCGCAGTCGGGGATTCAGGAACGATTCTCACTTCGACCGACGGCGTGAAGTGGAAGACCCGCCCCTCGGGGACCTCGATGTACCTGAGCAAAGTTTACTATGACGCCGGCGCATTTGTGGCCATGGGAGCGGACGGACTCGTTCTGCTTTCGACAACCGATGGCATCGCGTGGGTAACGCGGCGGTCTCTCGCTTCTTCCGTCGTTGATGGATTGCGTTGACGAATGGAGTCGTGCGTTCTGCATTTTCCAACGCTTTGGCCAACCGATGCACGCCGGAGAAACAGGGGAAGCCCCTTTTCGGATTGATGATTTTGGAAGGGCTGTAAGCCGAATTCTGTCTATCCCGCGACTGCGGGAGAGAGAACCATTTGTCTGAGCAGCCAATACCCGGAACCGGTCCCGCTTGCGCGGGACGTGGAGCGGGCCGCTCCGCAGTCCCCTATTTGGCCTTGCACCCGATGGGGTTTTCCGTGCCTCCGCGCTTGCGCTTGGAGCGGTGGGCTCTTACCCCACCTTTTCACCCTTACCGGCGTCTCTTTCGAAACACAGGCGGTCTGAGTTTCTGTGGCACTGTCCGTCGAGAAGCCTCGCGGCTTCGTCGCCCGCGTGTATCCCCGACGAATCGGGGTTACGCGGCATCGCGCCCTGTGGAGTTCGGACTTTCCTCCCCCCCGAATTGCTCCGGAGAAGCGATCCTCCGCCCTTCCAAAATCGTCGCTACTCTAGTGGATGGCTGTGGACAAATCAAGGTGTCCAAGCCGAAGGCGTTTCAAAGTCTGGTTAATGGCTTCGCCGCGCCGCGTGATGACGCCTTCGACGGCTCTTCTTTGGCGTGTTTCGCGGGTCGAACGGTTTCGTCAGTCGGCGACCGCCAGACTCATATCCCGCGTGTAGTACAGAATCCGGCTGCAATTCGGACAGGTGACGATCTCGTGGTTTCCCTGACACGACACCACGACCTGCCGCTGCAACTTCATGTGGCAACCGCCGCAGACTCCATGCGCTACGCCAACCACGACGGTCTCTCCCTTGCTCCTTCGCAACCGCTCGTATCGCGGCAGCACGCTCTCGTCCACCGCCGACGCCAGGTCGTCGCGGTTGGATTCGAGTTCGGTCAGTTCCTTCTTTAGATTCTCTTCGCGCGCGGCGAGGTCGGCCAACAATTTGTCGGCGCTCTTCTTCGCTTCATTGGCGGCGACCGTTGCGGCGGCGATCTGCTTTTGCGTCGTCTCGGCC
>DATEKZ010000405.1:0-5574 GCA_035277185.1 Verrucomicrobiia bacterium | reverse complement strand
CGCTGCGGCCTGGAAGGCCGCGGTCCGAACGAGCCAATCCCCCGGTCCAACAACCGCGCCTTCCGCCGTTTTCGAGTGTCGTGATGCATTCCCGCTTCGAGAAACCGCCGATGATTCACCCGGAAGGCATTTGAAACGTTTCTATCGCACAGATGTCTCAGGTTCAGTAGATTTGGTTCACATGGGCAGACGAAACATTCTATTTGCGGTTCTCTTGTGCGCGCTTCCGCTGGCGGTCCTTCCGGCCGCGCCGCTCAACTCGCAGAACGGAATCCACTGGGACCTGGCGAAGGAGAACGTGGATGCACAGATCGAACAGTGGCCTCTGCCGAGGGTACTCGAAGGCATCGCCACGGCCACGGGCTGGCAGGTTTACGTGGAGCCCGACAGCCGGCAGACGGTTTCCACACGTTTTCGGGATCTCCAACCTGCCGAAGCGCTGCGACGCCTGCTGGGCGAGCTGAACTTCGCGCTGCTTCCACAAACCAACGGACCGTCAAAACTGTTCGTCTATCGAACCACCGTCCAGGGCGCGACCCAGCTTGTTCCTTCCGCAAACCGCCCAAAGGCGAAGGCCGAATCGCCCAAGCCGATTTCCAACGAACTGATCGTCACGCTCAAACCCGGCTCCAGGCAAAGCATCGAAGAACTGGCAAAGAAACTGGGCGCCAAAGTCGTTGGCCGGATTGACGAATTGAACGCTTACCGGCTGCAATTTGAGGACGAAGCAGCGGCGCAGAAGGCCCGCACCCAACTCGACGGCGACGAGGACATCGCCTCAGTGGACAACAATTACTCCGTGGCGGCGCCGGGCCAATTGCAGCCCCTGGCCATCAGTTCATCGAGGCCACCCTCGTTCAAACTCAACGCGGCGAATTCCTCCGACAAACTGGTCATTGCGCTGGTCGATACCGCCGTTCAATCGCGCGGCGCGCCGTGGGCGGACTTACTCTCTTCCGTCTCACTGGCCGGAGAAGCGAATCTCGATCCCGGCCAACTGAGTCACGGCACCGCCATGATGGAGACACTCTGGGCCACGCTCGGTAAGACCCTGGAGGACCCCGCCTCGGCCTCGCTCGGCTTCCTGTCGATCGACGTTTACGGGAACAGCAGCAGCACGACCATGTTCGACGTTGCGCGGGCCATTGTGGAAGCCGTCAACAAGGGGGCGCGGATCGTCAACCTCAGCCTCGGCGGTTACGGCGACTCACCTTTGTTGCGCGACGTCCTCGCACGGTCGCACGACCAGGGCGTCCTGTTCGTCGCGTCGGCCGGAAACACGCCGGACACCTATCCAACCATGCCCGCCGCCGACCCCAACGTGCTGTCGGTGACGGCCGGCAACCGGAGCGGCGCCATCGCTCCCTATGCGAACCGCAGCGACACCGTCGATCTGATTGCCCCGGGGTCGTCGATTGTCTTTTTCAACGGGCAGGCCTACCTGGTCACCGGCACTTCCGCCGCGGCGGCGAACGCCACGGGCGCCATCACCGGACTGTCGATCAACAATCAGAAGAATCCCAGCGAAGTGAGTTCGAAAATCACGGAACTGCCCGGCTTCTCTCCGGCCACGAAACGCTAGGCCGAATTCCAAGGACAGGCCCGGCACTCTTTCGGAGCGCGGCTGTGTGCGCAGCACCATCCGCATCACGATCAGATTTCGATAGGCGTCCATCCATTCCCAAGCGCGGATCGCTACGGGAACCCTCTCTTCGCCCGTACCCGCGTGTCGGAAAGCCCGAAACCTCCTGACGTATTTTGTGTCGCATATGCGACACAAATTAGGTTAGCACGCTCACCGCGAAGGCTTTGGGATTCGTTGGTCGGTTCCTAAAGATCGGTTGTCCAGCCGCGCTCCTGCAGCGCACGGAGGACCCGACGCCTTTGGGGCCGTATTCGCGTAGTGAAACCTGTCCGACAGATTTTTGTCGCATATGCGACAAAAAGTGGGTCCGGCGTGGCGAGGGTCGATCAGCAGCAGGGGCCCGACCACTGCACGCGGGCATGTGCGCTCGCCTAAGGTATTTTCCGCGTTCCGCGGCCGGCTCGTTTGCGGGCCAACCGGACTGCGACATAGCGCGTCTCTGGCAGGATGAACTTTTTGACCTCGACCGACACGCTGCCGGCACCGAATTCCTCAAGGATCATTCGCGCAATGTCATCGGCCAGCCTCTCGATTAAGCGCCAGCTCCGCCCCTCCCCGAATCGAACGAGACGTTGCACCACAGCGTGATAGTCAATCGTTTTTGTCACATCATCCGACGCGATGGCTGCGGAAACATCCACGGACAATTCCGCGGTGATCAGCAGCCGTTGCGCGGCAGCCCTCTCCTCCTCGGGCACGCCGACGTGATAAAACACTTCGAGGTCTTTGATGACAATGGTATCCATACGGAACCGGGGTCGGAGACTAGGACCGCCGTTTCCGTCCCTGTCGGACGGCCTCAATCAACACGCGGGTGGGGCTGTTCAAGTCCAGCGCCAGCGCTTCGTCGAGAGTGGTCCAGCGGAACTCCTGCGCCTCCTCGTTCAGTTGCACCTCCGGCTGACCCGTGCAACGGCAGGTGTAGTTCAACAGCACGAAATGCGCGTCTCGATAGAATTCTTTCGAGTGAATGCAGTCCTGCACGAGCACAAACTCAATGTCACGAACGTCGAGATTCGTTTCCTCCTTGATCTCGCGCCGCAGGGCATCGGCCGCCCCCTCGCCCGACTTGATCTTGCCGCCTGGAATACCCCAGAGATGCGACCACTTCCGCGTGCGGATCATGAGCACGCGATCCTCCGGATCGAATATCAGGGCGCCCACCGTTACGACCGGCTGAAGATCTGACTTCGCAGCGAGCCGGCCGTCGGGTGATTTCAGTTCGAGGCGGTCGCGCTCCAGAATTTCCCGCAGTTCGCCCAGGTGTTCGACGATCAGGTCCGGTTCGCTCGCCCGCAACTGGTCCAACCGATTGTAACCGGTGAGGACGGCGCAGGAATGAATTCCGCCGTGCCGCGCCGTTTCGATGTCGTGCTGCATGTCGCCGACGAACATCGTCTCGCCGGCGTTCAAACCGTGCTTCTCCAGGATTTCGAGAATCTTCGTCCGCTTGTCCCACACCTCGATGTAGGGATGTTCCAGGAATTGGTCGAATCCGGTCGCGGCCGATTGCGCGGCGAAGTGATCGCGGTGAACGGTGCTCAACAGGAATGTTCGAAGACGGCGCTCCCGGCAAAACTCCAGAAATTCGCGGGCATGAGGGAGTTCGCGCGCGAGATGTTGAACTTCGCGGAAGTGGGCATGAAACCATTCTTCGAGCTGGGGTAACGCCACGTGCGCCACATAGCGTTCGTAAAAGCGTTTGAATGGCAGGGAAAACTCGGACCGAAATTCGTCGAGCGTCAGCTCCTGAACGCCCGCCTGCCGGAAGACGTGGTTGCTCGCGCGCCAGACCGCCGGCAGGTCGTCCACCAGCGTTCCTGACCAGTCGAGAATGACGTTGCGAATCACGCGCCAAGTTTAGGAAGCTACTTTGCTTCTGGCAATCACCGCTGTTTGGGCAACCGTTATGCCGTGACCTCAACACTGAAATGTGCTAATACGAGCCGGTGCAAAGGCTCGTTCTTGTCGCGACCGCGGTGGCTCTTTGGTTTGCACAGGCGGGCAGCCCGGCCGCAGCCCAGGATGGCGGCATGCCAGGTTCGGGATCGGCGCCAAAAACGCGGCCGGCGCCTTCGGAACGTCCGAAATCGCCCGCCATTTCCACGATTGCATCACCCAAACCGGCGCAGCTCTCGTACGTCGAGCTGACCCCGGCAGAGATGGGATTACCCGAAGACCTGTCCGGAAACTCTCCGCATCAAGGGGCGGCAATTCCGGGCCGCGGCATTCCCGAAGTAGTCCCGCTTTCCAGCCTCGTGGCGCCTGACCTGTCCTCCAGGGCCATCCCGCTGCCGGAAGCCAACACGCTTGCTGATTCGTATTATCGGCGCCGCGTGTTTGGCCGGATTCGCAATCTGGAGGGCAACACCCGTTTTTTTTCACCGCAAACCGTTTTGGTCAGGTTTCACATGAGTCCACGGGTGGCCGCCCTCCGCGTTGAAGCTATGCGCGAACTCGATTCCGTCGAAACGCTCCGCACCAGGACCGACGTGGCATTCGCGGAATTGGATTTTCTGCAGGTTCGCCAGTTCACGCCCAACGACACGGCGCTCTCCAACCAGTGGCACCATTCGGTTATTGAGAGCTTTGCCGCCTGGGAGAAAGGCCTCGGCAGCACAGCCGTTCGCATCGCGATCGTTGACACGCCTTTTCAAATGGACCATCCCGACCTCGCGGCCAATGGGGTCGCCGGGTGGAGTGTCGTCAGCAACGCGGTCATCACCGCCAGTCCCGGCATCGCGCATTCCACCGCCGGAGCGGGCATCGCGGCCGCCGTGGTGAACAACGGTCTCGGTGTGGCTGGCGCGGCCAATGGCTCTCTGCTGCCGATCCACATCAATGGATTCACCTCGGAAATGTACAACGCCGTGATCTGGGCGGCCGACCACAACGTGCGCGTCGTCAATATCAGCTGGACTGGAGCCGACAGTCCTACACTCAATGAGGCCGGCCTTTATCTGAAAGACCGGGCGCACGGCCTGCTCGCCATGTCCGGCGTCAACGGCATCGGTTACCTGGATTATCCTGACCATCCCCATATCTATTGCGTTTCCATGACCGACGCGGCAGACAACATGCAATCGCGCAACGGCGATCACATCGATTTTGCGGCGCCCGGATTCAATGTCTATTCGACCACCACGGGTTCGGCCTACGCTCCGGCCAGCGGAACGAGTTTTGCCACGCCGCTGTTTTGCGGGGTCGTCGCGTCGCTGTTCAGCATTAATCCAACCCTATTCCCCGACGAGGTCGTTGAGATCCTCAAGGCCTCGGCTGAAGATCGGGGTCAACCGGGCTGGGATCGGTACTTCGGTTGGGGTCGAATCCAATTCGGCCGGGCCGCTGCCGCCGCGCAGTCCACTCTGCCGGCCATTCAGCAGGTTGTCCGGACAAACAATGAAGCGATGATCACGGCCAACTACCGCGCAGGCTTCGGACATTCACTGTGGAAATCAACGCAACTGAGTTCACCGGGGTGGACGCGCATCACAGACGCCGTATCCGTCACCAACGGCAACGTCATTGTGTTGACGGACCCGAATGCCACCGGCGCCGCTGCCTATTACCAGGTTTGCGCCGAGGTCGGGACGGGGCCGCTTCCGTGATTTCTCAAGTCAGGGTTGGACGATGCGGTAAATGATGAGTGAATTCGTAGGATTCAGCCCACTCACAAACCGGAAGGCGTTCGTCAAGGTGTAATCCAATTGCGGATACCAGGTGACGACACCTGAAAGGTTCGTCGTGTATTGCAACTGATAAGAGGCGCCGGCCTGTCCATAAAGAACAAGCGAACCGGCGCCGCCACTGCTCAGGAAGGCGTCGAGCAACGGCGGATCGGCCGAGAACTCATACGCGCGGAAAAAGGCTCCTCCAGCGGGGATAACCCCAACGACCTGGGAGGCGTCGACCAGCTGGATGCGCGCCCA
>DATEKZ010000404.1:0-2055 GCA_035277185.1 Verrucomicrobiia bacterium | reverse complement strand
CTTTTCCAACAACCCGGCGTTGGCTCTTCCGAAGAACGACACGATTCGGCTGTCGGTGCGGTACGCGTACGGTGGCTCGAGCGTGTTGCCGGAGCCGATGCTGTTAAACGTGAACGCGTCGGTGACGTAGTTCCGCGTCTGCACGCCGAATTCATTGACGGTGTTGCCGGTGAACTCATAACCGCCGACTACGTCGAACTCGCGCGAGGAAGCGAACGTCGGATGGAAGGTGAGCAGAGTCTGCAGCTGCTTGTTGGTCTCATCGCGGCTGCGGCGATCGGCGACCCCGTTGAAGATTGCGCCGAACGGGCTATTGCGCGGAGCGTAGAAGTTGCGCGCGCCTTCAGTGCGGTCGGCGCCGACGTTCACGCGGGCGGTCAGGGCCGGGAAAATATCGAAGTCCGCCGAAATATTACCGAGCGTTCTATCGTCAGTGCCCTTGTCGAGGATCTGGTTCGCCATTGCAACGGGATTGCGAACCGACTGAGAACCAGAGCCGATCTCGTAGTAGCTGGTATTACCAGCGGCGTCCGTTACCGTGATCGGGTGCGTCGGATTGAAGTTCACCATGTTGACGAACACGCCACCCTCGAACCCGCCGTTCTCGTTGAAGGCGAGGTAGTCGTTGATGATGTGTGAGCCGGTCAAGTTGAGCGCCAGTCGCAGCTTGCCATCCATCGCCTGGTGGGTGCCGTTGACGCGGGCCTGATAGCGCCGCATTCCATTGGCGATGACGACGCCTGCCTGATCGAAATAGTTAAGCGACGCGCGGTAGCTGCTGTTGGGGGTCCCGCCCGAGAACGAAAGGTTTTGATTGATGGTCGGTGCGTGACGCATCAGCGCGTCTTCCCAATTGGTGTTGGCGGTTCCTTCACCCGCCAACGCGCTCGCCGGCAACACGCCTGCGGTTACCTGATCTGAAATGAACTTCACGTACTGAGCGCCGGTGAGTACGTCGAGACGGCGCGGATTCCAGGATGTACCAGCAGAGAACTCGTATTCCGTGTTCGGGCCGGTGCCGGCGCCTTTCTTTGTCTCGATCAGAACTACGCCGTTAGCTGCGCGCGCGCCGTAAATCGCGGTCGCGGCAGCATCCTTCAGGATCGTTATTGACTGAATATCCGCCGGGTTCAGCATATTCAGCGGATTGCGGTTGAGTGGTGGCGCCCCACTGACGCCGAAGCCGCCCGGCTCGATTGAATTTCCGGACACCGCGACGCCATCAATGACGTAGAGCGGATCGTTACTGGCGGTGATCGACGTACCGCCACGAATCAGAACCTGCGCACCAGCTCCCGGCTCACCGCTGTTCTGGGTGATCTGGACGCCTGTCGCGCGACCTTCAATGAGATTGGTGACGTTGGTCGGAACCGCGACTTTCGCCTGATCCGCATCGACGGTCGAAACCGATCCGGTGATGGCGAGCCTGCGTTGCGTTCCGTAGCCCGTTGTCACGACTTCCTCGAGGACCGCTGCCTGGCGGCTCATGGCGAAGAGGACGGTGACCGAGCCTCCATTGGGAACGTTTACAGTCTGGATGGGCGCGCCGAATCCAATGTGGCGTGCGCGTACGGTTTGCGCGCCTGCTGGCACGCCGCCGATGGTGAATGTGCCGTCGGCGCCGGTGACCGCTCCGCGACGGGTGCCTTCGACGAAGACGGTGACGTCAGAAACTGGCTGCTGACTTTCAGCGTCAACGACGCGACCCGTGATGGTGCCACTGGGCGGGACCGGGTTTTGTGCGCCAAGCCTCATCGACCAAAGCAGGCCAACGAGGAGCGCGAGAGAGAAGCGACGAACTACTGCCATACGGGAGGCCCTCCACGGGTAGTGAGGTGGGACTTTTTACGGGCTTTCTCGAGCTCTCCGATTGCGGGTGCACGAACGCCGCCGATTCACTAAAGCGGAACCGGCGAGGCCTCGTCCCCCGCAGATCGAATTTTGTCCCCTTAAATGCGGCTGTAGCTAGGAATTGTCAAGATTAGGAATCAATCAAGCTTTTTTTAGAGGGCAGACAGGTTGGAAACGCCGGGATGGTTGGTACGGGGGCGTACG
>DATEKZ010000403.1:0-2880 GCA_035277185.1 Verrucomicrobiia bacterium | reverse complement strand
CCGCCAAGGGGCTCGGGAATGATTTCGTCAACCAGGCCGAGTTCAAGCAGCTCTTTCGCCGTGATCTTCAAGGCCTCAGCCGCCTTGGCCGCGGCCGCGCGATCCTTCCAGAGAATGGCCGCGCACCCTTCCGGACTGATAACCGAGTAGTAGGCGTTCTCCAGAATCAACACGCGGTTGGCGACGCCGATACCGAGCGCGCCGCCGGAACCTCCTTCACCGATCACCACCGCGATCACCGGCACTTCGAGAAGCATCATCTCGCGAAGGTTCACTGCGATGGCTTCGGCGATATGGCGCTCTTCCGCGCCGATTCCCGGATAAGCCCCTGCGGTGTCGATCAAGGTGACAATCGGCACTCCGAACTTGTCCGCCAGGCGCATCAGCCGAAGCGCCTTGCGATAACCTTCAGGATGGGCTGAGCCGAAATTCCGCAAGATGTTCTCTTTGGTCTCACGCCCCTTCTGCGTGCCGATCACCATCACCTTGTGTTTCTCCAACCGGGCAAACCCACCCACCACCGCGCGGTCGTCAGAAAAAAGACGGTCGCCATGCAATTCGGAGAAACCCGCAAAAGTTTTCTGGAGATAATCGAGCGTGTAAGGGCGTTTGGTGTGGCGCGCCAGTTGGACCCGCTGCCAGGCCGTCAGATTGGTGAAGATTTGTTTGCGGGTTTCCTCGATTTTCCTTTCGATCAACTTGATTTCCTCTTCGAAACTGACCCCCAGTGAGTGGGTTTCCGGGTGTTTCTTCAGTTCGTCCAGCTTGCGCTGCAATTCGGCGATCGGCTTCTCGAAATCAAGGTAGTGTTTCATAGAACTCATAAAACGGCCCGCGGGCGCGCTGGTGAGGAGGATTCTAATTTCTCCGGCGGCTTCGCGCAACGCCGAATTCCCGCAAGGACGCCCCAAAAAAAAGAGCCGGATTGCTCCGGCTCGATCGGTGATGAGGTCACTGACGCCTTCACCGAGGCGCTCAGAAGGGTAACGAGGCCAACTATCAACGCTGTCCGAACCTCGCTACTAACAGGACCTCTCTGCCAACCCTTAGCGAACAGCGCCCTAACTGCTTCTGAGAGGTTCGACCTTGGGCCTGCCCGAGCGTTCAAAAGAAATCCTTGTTCAGATTCCCATGCGAATATCGCTGAAGATCAGCGTCTTTTGGCGCAACTGAATCACCCGCGCCAGGGGGGTTTTCCCTGTGGGGGACACCGAGGCGCGCAACGCCTCCTCCTTCCCTGCGCCGGATGCCAGGACCCATACTTCGCGCGCAGCAGCCAAGGCCGGATAATTGATGCTGATCCGCCTGGGCGGCGGCTTGATGGCCACGACCGGCACATAGACGGCCCCGCCGTCAGTCACTTCCGCGGGCGTATCCGGAAAAAGCGAAGCCACGTGCCCGTCCTCCCCCACGCCGAGAAAGGCCAGATCAAGCACCGGCTGGCCCAATCCATTCAGAGGCGCAATGCGACAAACCTCCGCTTCGGCCTCGGCGGCCGCCCTCTCGGGAGCAATCTCGCCCCGGATACGATGAATGCGGTCCGAAGGCACCTGCAAAGGGGCCAGCAAAAGGTCCCGCGCAAGGGCAAAGTTGCTTTCCGCATCCGTCGGCGGAACACACCGCTCGTCCCCCCAAAAGAAATGAACGCGGCCCCGGAAATCGGCGCAGTCCTCGACACGCTCCGCCACTGCGGCGAAAAACCTTTTTGCGATACGGCCGCCGGAAAACGCCACGCAATACCCTCCGTTATGTGCCGCCCCTGAAAGCTCTTCCAGCCACCGCGCGGCAACGGCGCCGGCCAGAGCCTCGTCCGAGGGAAAAGAGATGAACTCGTACCGTTGCATGGATTCGCGGCGCGGGAGCGAAATCGGGAAGTTCCCGTTTCCGCCAGCTAAGTAACCGGTTGCGGATGTCGCCAGGCGTGCCCGCGCTGAGCCAGCAATTCGTCGGCGGCGACCGGCCCCCACGTTCCGGCCGGATAGAACTCCTTTCCGCTCAGCGCCCTGCCCGCCCAGACTTCGCGAATCGGATCGACGATGCTCCAGGCGGTTTCCACCTCATCGCGCCGGATGAAAAGCGTCGCGTCGCCAGAAACGGCCTCGAGCAGCAATCGTTCGTAGGCCTCGGGCGTGTACGCGCCGAATTCCGAGTCGTAGCTGAAATGCATTCGCACCGGCCGGATCTCCATGCTGTTGCCGGGCACCTTTCCGTTGAAGCGCAGTGAAATGCCCTCGTTGGGCTGCAGCCGCAGGGTAAGCGCGTTGGCGTCGAGCCGGGATCCGCACTGGGCGGCAAACAGAACGTGCGGCGTCCGGCGAAACTGGACGCGCACTTCGCTCGCGCTGAGCGGCAGGTTCTTCCCCGTGCGCAGATAGAACGGGATGTTGGACCAGCGCCAATTGTCGATCAGGAGCCGCATGGCCACATAGGTTTCGACCGTCGAATCGGGTTTGACCTTCGGCTCATGTCGATACGCCGGGCGGGGCTGGCCATCGATCTCGCCCGCCGTGTATTGGCCGCGGACGACGTTGGCCACGATCTGGCCCGGTTGCATCGGCCGGATGGACTTCAGCAGTTTGACCTTCTCGTCGCGGATCGATTCGGCTTCCAGCGACACGGGCGGTTCCATGGCCACGAGAGCCAGCACTTGCAAAAGATGGTTCTGCACCATGTCCCGCAGCGCGCCGGCCTCCTCGTAGTAGCCGCCTCGCGACGCGACGCCGAGCTTTTCGCTGACCGTGATCTGCACGTGATCCACCGATTGCCGGTTCCAGAGCTGTTCGAAAATCGAGTTCGAAAAACGGAACATCAAAATATTCTGGACCGTTTCCTTGCCGAGATAATGATCGATGCGGAAAATCTGCTTTTCGTGGGCGAAGC
>DATEKZ010000402.1:0-2339 GCA_035277185.1 Verrucomicrobiia bacterium | reverse complement strand
CATCGTCGGTTCCGGCGAATTGATCGTGACTCCCAAACTCGGCGCGACGGTTGGCATCAAACTGCTTTGGTTCATCCTCCTCGGATGCCTGATCAAGGTGTTCGTCCAGATCGAGCTGGGTCGCTACGCGATTTCGAAGGGACTGACCACGCTTGAGGCAATGAACACGATGCCGGGCCCGCGCTTCATCGTGTCGTGGCTCGTGTGGCTCTGGGCGATCATGTATGTGGCGCTGGTCTTTCAAGTGGCCGGGATGGTGGGCGGTTTGGCGAGCGTCTGCTCCCTCGCGGGCGTCGCGGTATCCAAAAGCATCCTTGCCATAGCGGTCGGCGCCGTGACCGCCGCGCTCCTGGTGATCGGGCGCTATCGGCTCGTCGAGTTTCTTTCCACCCTGATGGTAGTGATGTTCACAATCTGCACGTTGATCGCCGTCGGCGCGCTGCAGCGGACCGAGTTCGCGCTCACTTCCGCGCAGATCATCGAAGGCCTCCGGTTCGAACTGCCGGACAAGTTCACGACGGCCTTCGCCGCGTTTGGAATCATCGGCGTGGGAGCATCCGAGTTGATTTACTATCCCTACTGGTGCCTGGAGAAAGGTTACGCGAGGAATGTCGGGCCGCACGAATCTTCGCCGGAATGGCTGGCGCGTGCGAAGGGCTGGCTGCGGGTGATGCACGTCGATGCGTTTGTCTGCTTCCTGATTTATACGACCGCCACGCTCGCGTTCTATGTGCTGGGCGCGACGGTGCTGCACGCAAAGGGATTGGTCGTGGACGACAGCAAGATGATTGAAACGCTCTCTCACATGTACCGGGAGACGTTCGGGCAATGGAGCTTTTCCCTCTTCCTGGTCGGCGCCTTCGCAGTGCTTTATTCGACGGTCTTCGGGGCGACGGCCTCGAACGCGCGCCTGCTCGCGGACGCGCTGTCGCTCTTCGGCGTGACGAAATACACCAACGCGGAAGAGCGAATGCGAATGGTGCGCGTCTGTTGTGTCATCCTGCCCTGCGCGTTTGTGACGGTGTACCTGGTGTTCGGCGCGCCGGTGTCGCTCGTGTTCGTGGGCGCCATTGCGCAAGGGTTGATGCTGCCGTTCCTGGCATTCGCCGCGCTTTACTTTCGTTATCGACAGGTGGATGAACGCCTGCGGCCCGGCCTCGTCTGGACCGGGTTTCTCTGGCTCGCGGCGGTCGCGATGGGGGCCGTTGGCGCCTACCAGGTTTTCGATCAGGTTCAAAAAGTGTTCAAGTGAAACGCGTGTCGGGGAGCCTGCTTCTGTGCCTGCTGGTGGTTTCTCTGGAAGCGGCCAGCCCCACAGGCGAGGTCATCCAGCTCTTCAATGGACGGAATCTCGACGGACTTTACACGTGGCTGGTGGATACGAAGCGGGAAGATCCGCGGCGCGTGTTCAGCGTGACCGACGGGATGATTCGCGTTTCGGGCGATGGATTGGGTTATCTCGCGACGGAGAAGGAATATCACAACTACCACGTCGTCGTTGAATTCAAGTGGGGCAAAACCAACTGGCCCTTGGGCGATCGCATCGGCAAGGCGCGCGATTCGGGAATCTTTCTTCACGCGACCGGACCGGATGGGAACAGCCATGACGGAAAGGGCGCGTTCATGGCGGCCATCGAGTGCAATCTCTTCCAGGGAGCGACCGGAGACTTTCTGTTGATTCGCGGCGACGCGGCGGATGGATCGCTGATCGCGCCGCGCCTCACGGCGGAAACGGCCGGCGAACGCGACGCTGACGGGTGGTTCACGTGGAAAAAGAGCGGACAGCGGCGCACCGTTGAGCGATGGGGCCGATTGAACTGGTTCGCGAAAGACCCGCAGTGGCGGGACGAACTCGATTTCCACGGGCCGCGGGACGTGGAGAAGCCTTACGGCGAGTGGAACCGGATCGAGTGCGTTTGCGACGACGACCGCATCCGGGTCGTCCTCAATGGCGTCGTGGTCAACGAGGCGTTCGATGTTTTTCCGTCGGGCGGCAGGATCCTGCTTCAATGCGAAGGCTCGGAGATCTTCTTTCGCAAGATGGAGTTGCTTGCCCTCGACCGTACGCCGCCCGCCGGCGTGCGCGAACTCCGCGCCAAACTGACCGATGGCGAGTTATTCATTCCTCCAGGATTCAAGGCCGGGCCGGAAGGCATCGACCTGACGCTCCACCTCCACGGTGCCCCGAAGGTCGTGGAGGACAACTTCAAACGTTCGCGTCTGCCGGGCGTGCTGGTCAATGTGACTCTCCCCGGGCTTTCGTCGGTGTACGCCGAGCGATTTCGCGACACGAACGCCTTCTTCCGAATTCTCCGCGAGGCGGCCGGAGAGACCGAGCG
>DATEKZ010000401.1:0-2021 GCA_035277185.1 Verrucomicrobiia bacterium | reverse complement strand
CAAACCCGTCTTTCCGGTCGCCGCCGCCAGCCGGTCCAGCACTTCGAGATTTCCCTTGATGAAGCCGCTCTTGAGGAGCAGATCGCGCGGCGGATAACCGGTCGTGGCCAGCTCGGGAAGCACGACGAGATCGACGCCCGCCTCCACGCCGCGGCGGTAGCCGGCGAGAATCCTGCCCTCGTTGCCGGCGAGATCTCCGACAGTCGTGTTGATTTGTGCGAGGGCGACTTTCATCGGGGCGCGGACCGTTCCTGGCTAACGTCGCTTGAAAAACGTGTCGGTCAATGAGCCGTGCTCGGTGCGAACCACGGCGCCGAGCCCGATCTTGTTCCGCTCGAACCAGCCCTGGTTGACCTCAAGCACGAATTGAATCCTGTCCGAAGAAGCTCCCACCGGTTTCTCCTCAAGCGGTTTGAGGTCGTGTATTTCGAGAATGGTTCCGTCAGGGTCGATATAAGCGGCCGAAAGCGGCACGGTAGTATTCTTCATGTAGAAACCAGTCCTGTGAGGAACGGGGAAAACAAAGAGCATTGCCTCATTCTCGGCCATGTTGGTCCGAAACATCATACCCGTCATTCGTTGACGATCATTGAGCGCCAGTTCGGCGACCAGTTCCTGAGATCCGACCCAGAGCTTCATTGTCTGAAGTTTCGGTTGCGGTTTGCCGGCCGGCCGGTTGGTGGCCACTGCAGCGGGTGACGGCTGGGCATCTGCGGTTTTCTCTGCTGCTGGCCTCGAGTTTCTGCCGCACCCGCCGATACAGGCGACGGGCAGCAGAAACAAACCTAAAATCCGGCGAAATCGCACGGAAAGAGACTGCGAGGAAGCGGCGGCCATTTCAACCCTTTGTTGCGCCCGGACCGCGAACGTTTGCCAGGCGTGACCTCGGTCGTTTTCAACTCGTCTTGTCCACACGCGCTTCCATAATTTCGATGCACACACAACACCACGCGGGCTATGGGCGAAAATGAGTCTGGAATTTGCTTGCCAGGCACCACGACACCGCGTAACTAGACGCATCGCATTCGGCCGTCTCAGGCCGGTGTTTTTTTCGTGAGTCTCTTTGGGCTGCGGCAGATGGCCTGCCGCAATTACGACCGGTCCGCCTTTGGTTCCACACATCTTGGCATGGCCGTGTCCACCTTCGTGGGTGCACAAGTAGTCGGGTTGTAACCGCAAATCGGAAACGGGACGCGTTATGGCAGGGGAAGTTTGGTTGCACATCGGGCGGTTGATTCGCAACGCTACGCGCATCGCTGTCCGGCGCGCGAACCCGCGTTCACAACCGGCGGCGAGCTTCTGGTTTGCGATGATTGTCGCGCTGGCCGGTGCAGCGTCGTCCGCCGTCGCCGCCACGTTGGTTCATGATTTCTATCTCCCGATGCCGGAGGCGCAAATCCAGCAGACCTTTACGACGCTGGAAACCGGCGTAGGCACGACGCTGGATTCAGTTTTCTCAGTGGTCGTTACGGACGGGGGCACCGTGATTCATTACGACCAGTGGGAGGACGGTTACGAAACGGATATCGCGCAGCCGACGCAGTCCACGACTCAGATCTGGGGCGATGGAAACAACTTCAACGGCCGGCCGCCGGGTTACACCAATGATCCTCCTTCTCTTCCGTCAGGCACCGTGCTCACGCTGCGCAATCTGGTTCCCCTGCCGCGCAATCCGGCCAACCTGCTCTTCGACGCGCGCGATCGCATGGCGGCGACCAAGGCACTGGTGGTCTCGCGAGCGGCGTGGGCAACAACACCCGGCCCGGTACTGGCCGGGGCCGTCGAAGTCACCGCGACGATTGATTATGGAACCAGCTACGTAAGCCCGGTGGGGCAGGACATGACCAATGCGCTGTTTCAATATGTCGGGTTGATGACGATGGCGGAGCAGGATGGGACTTCGGTGACGATCGACACGGACGGTCCGGGGGCCACGGCACCGTTCACCGTGGCTTTGAATCGTGGCGAATCCTACCTGGTTAACGGCGGCGTCAGGAAGGGCGGCAGCGTCAACGCTACCG
>DATEKZ010000400.1:0-5084 GCA_035277185.1 Verrucomicrobiia bacterium | reverse complement strand
CGTCCGCCGCCGGGTCCGGAGCCGAAGTCAGGCTGTCCGACAACTTCACCGTCGAAGTACGAGGCGGCGATGTCTCGCATCGCGGGCCCGCCAAGGTGGTTTCACTTTCGAAGACCCGTCCGCCGCACTTCGGGCATTTGCCGACCGGTTCCTGCCCGGTGAAATCGAGCTTGGGCGCCGGCTCTTTGGGCTTGTCCGACTTTGCCGCTTTGCCCTTCGGCGCGCGCGGTTCAAATTCGAAACCGATCTTGCCGTCCGCGCCGAGTTTGAGAAACGCCTTGAAGCTCCGTCCGGTTTTCTTCGAGACGAACTTCGTGAGCAGGTCTGTCTTTCCTTCGGCCAGTAATTTCGTCATCTGCGCCTTCTCGATCGGTTGCTGCAAAATGATCGCGCCGGAGCGGAAGTCGCACGTCCTGTTGGGGCCGACGGCTTTTTCGCAGGCGTAGTTCATCCCGTTCTCGAAGACGCGCGAGCCGCATTTCGGACACTTGCCCAGGGGCTCTTTACCAGTGAAATCAACCGGCGCCGCACCCTCTCCGTTCTCGCCTTTGCTGTCGTCGCCGAAGTCGAACTCGGCCTTGAACTCGGGCGTCAGTTTGACGATCGCGGCGAATGGCCTGCCCATCTTGCTGCGAAACCCCTGGAGCGGCCCGACCTGCTTCTGGGTGATCAGCGTTTCGATCTCCTGGCTCTCGAACTGCCGGCCGGAAGCGATCTTCCAAAGCGCGAAATCGCATTTGCTACATTGGAATTTCTTGTAGTTCTCGTGGATTTCCCCGCCGCATTTTGGGCACGGCACTTTCAACACGCCGAAGTCCCCGGGGATGGTGTCGTGCTCGTAAAGTTTCGCCCGGCTCACGATATGTTCGGTCATCTCGGCGATCTGCGCCATAAACTCGGTCCGGCTCAATTGTCCGCGCTGAATCTGCTTAAGTTTGAATTCCCAGTCCCCCGTCAGCTCCGGTTTCGAAAGTTCAGGAACACCCAGTCCGTTGAGCAGGGCCATCAGCGTGAACGCCTTTGCGGTGGGAACCAGCTCGCGCTGCTGGCGAAAGATATACTGCTCGGTGATGAGACCTTCGATGATCGCCGCTCGCGTGGCCGGCGTGCCGAGACCCTTCTCGCTCATCGCCTCGCGCAATTCCTCGTCGTCCACCAGTTTCCCGGCGCCTTCCATCGCGCTGAGCAGGGTCGCCTCCGTGTAGCGCGGTGGCGGCCGGGTCTGGCTGCCTTTGACTTCGATCTCGCTGGTCTGGACCTGTTCGTCGGGTTGCACGGGCACAAGACTGGGCGCATCTTCCTCCTGGACCTCCTTGCCATAAACCGCCATCCAGCCGGCATTCACCATCACCTTGCCCTCGCTTTTGAATGGCTCGTTCTCGACTCGGGTGATGCGCGTCGTCACCAGAAACTCCGCCGCGGGATAAAACACGGCCAGGAATCGCCTGGTCACCAGGTCATAGAGCTTCTGTTCCGGTTCGCTGAGCGCCCGCGGTGTCTGGCCGGTCGGAATGATCGCAAAGTGATCCGAAACTTTTGCGTTGTTGAAGATGCGCTTGTTCGGGCGAACCCATTCCTCGGCCAGGATTTTGTCGGCGAACCCGCCATAATTCGTTTCCTTCAAACTCTGCAGCGTGGTCTTGACCGTGCCGAGATAGTCTTCGGGCAAGGCGCGGGAATCAGTTCGAGGATAGGTCAGGACCTTGTGCTTTTCGTAGAGCGCCTGCGCCAGGCCGAGCGTGTTTTTGGCGCTGAATCCGAACCGTCCGTTCGCTTCACGTTGCAGGCTGGTCAGGTCGTAAAGCAAAGGTGAGAGTTGCGTCGTGGGTTTGCTTTCCTCCGTGACCGTGCCGGGTTTGCCAAGGCATTTCGCGCGAATCGCTTCGGCTTTCTCCTTCTCCCAGAAGCGTTCGGCCTTCAGCTCCGAATCCGCGTCCTTTCCATCCGGCTTCTCAAACTTCTCATCGAACCAGCGCCCCGTGTATTGGCCGGCCTTCGCGTCAAACGTGCCGAACACTTCCCAATAATCCCGTGACACGAAGCCTTTGATCCGCTCCTCGCGCTCGACCACGATGGCGAGCGTCGGCGTCTGCACGCGGCCGACGGTCGTGAGGTGAAAACCGCCGGTCTTCGAATTGAAAGCCGTCATGGCGCGCGTGCCGTTGATGCCCACCAGCCAGTCGGCTTCGCTGCGGCACACCGCGGCATCGGCCAGTGGACGCATCTGGGCATCGGTCCGAAGCTGCGCGAAGCCTTCGCGAATGGCCGCCGGCGTCATCGATTGAAGCCAAAGCCGCTGGATCGGTTGCTTGGCGCCCGTGTATTGGACGATGTAACGGAAGATCAGCTCCCCCTCGCGGCCCGCGTCGCACGCGTTGATGAGCGTGTCCACGTCCTTCCGCTTGATGAGTCGCTGGAGAACTTTGAGCCGGTTCTCGTTTCTCTCGATGGGCGCGAGCGCGAAGCGGGGTGGAATGTGGGGCAGATGAGCAAACGTCCACTTCCCACGCTTGACCTCGTATTCCTCGGGAACGGACAACTGCAGCAGATGGCCGACGGCCGAGGAGAGCAGATACTGGTCGCTCTCGAAGTACTCGTCCTGCTTCTTGAACCCACCGAGCGCCTTGGCGATGTCGCTGGCGACCGATGGTTTCTCGGCGATGATCAAAGCCTTGCCCATGTCGTCCTTAAGCGCCGGAGTTGTAGAACCGGACGCCGATCGAATGCAAGCTTCACTTTGTCCGTTGAAGATTCAACTGGTTTCGGGACATTCCTGGCGGATAACAGGACAAAGAACCCGTCGGTCTTCAGTTCGACCGGCCCGGCATTTCAGTCTCTGCTGTGAAATCCGCAGGCAATGACGATCCGGCCGATCGCCGCGTCCCGTCTTGTTATCACGCGATGTGCCGGGTATGAACGTTGCTTGTAAAGACTGCTGCGCGCGCGGAATCCAGCGCGCGGTTTGCCCAAAGTCATGACGCACTTCACGCGGATCCTAACGCCCTGTCTTATCCTGCTGCCGCTCATGGTCGCGGTTATCTGCTGGCGCGGGTCCAGGAGCCGCGACACCACTTCAGTCGCAAACCGCTCCCAGTCTCCGGCGAATCAGGTCGAATTGAATCCATCGAATTCCGGCCTGGAAATGACTCGTTGGACGACTCCTCCTGCGGACGCCGAGACGACAACCCCTGGCCCTGCGCAAGCCTCTATTCTCGATCGATTCGATGATTGGACCCACAGGTTTCTGTCGGCCGGCACCGCCGACCGACAGGCGCTCGTTGTCGAGGGCGAAAGTCTGGCGCGGCAACGACGCGCGGCGCTGGCGGCTTTGATTGAAACGGATCCCGAGGAAGCCTTGCGCCGGGCAATCCCGGTCCGGATTCGGCAGGAACTGCCACCGGCCGTTGCGCAGCACCTGGAAGAGCGGGTGAATGCGCGAGGCGACCTCGCTGTCGTCGCCGCGCTGTCAAGCAACCCGGAGACCGACGGCGTCCCGGCGGTCGATCGCTGGGTGAGCGTGCCGGGAAAGACCTATCGCGCCTTTGTTTACGGCCGGCGCCTGGCCCAGCCCACCATCGAAGACATTCCTGTGCATGGCATCGCGCTGGGCGGCGCGCTCGCGATGCACGAGAATCCGATTCGCCCTTTGGAACCCGGAGAAACACCCGATCCGACCTTGCCGATCCGCAACGCCAGCGAGGATTGTCCCGTCAGCCAGCAGCCCTCGGCGCGCGCGGTGGTCGCGCAGGTCGGCGATGAGATCGTTTACTTCTGCACCGGCAGTCATATCGCCGCGTTGGGCGAGGAATTGATTCAACAGGAAAACGACGCAGTCAAACCGATGGCTTCCACGTGGTCGCAGGGAACCAAGACCGTCTTGTTTATTCGGGCGGTCTTCACCGACGACACGGCGGAATCGATTTCCGACGCCGGCGCGCGGACGATGATGACCAACGTCAGCAACTGGTTTGCGGAAAACTCCTATTACACGACGGAAATGACCGCTACCGTCACTCCCCTGCTCACGATGCCGAAGACCAAGGAGTGGTACAAGACCAACAACAACTACAGCGCCTTGCTGACGGACGCGCGCGCCGTGGCGAAGACTAATGGTTACGACACGGCCGGCTACAACCTCGATTGTGTCCACTTCAAGAGCGTCTTCTCCGGTTGGAGCGGGCGGGCCTATGTCGGCGGCAAGGGGGCCTGGCTTCAATCCGGCAACAGCGTTGGCGTCGCCGCCCACGAATTCGGTCACAACTACGGCCTCTGGCACGCCAACTTCTGGACCGCGATCGGCGACACGATCATCGGTCCCGGCAGCAACGCCGAGTACGGCAACTCGTTTGACACGATGGGATCGGCCTCGGCGGGCGACAAGCAGTTCAACGCATACGAGAAGAACAAACTTTCGTGGCTGCCTTCCACGAATGTCCTCACCATCACGAACAGCGGGCTGTATCGCGTTTATGCGTTCGATGTTCCGGCGTTGACCAACAATTTCAAATACGCGCTCAAGGTGAAAAAGGATACGCGCGATTACTGGGTCGAGTTGCGCCGCAAATTCACCAGCAACAAATGGATCCAGAATGGCGTGCTGCTCAACTGGAGTCCCTGGGCGAGCAGCGCCGGAGGCAGTCATTTGCTCGATACCACCCCCGGATCGCCGGCCGGCACCAGCAGCAAGGACGACGCGGCCATCGTCGTCGGCCGCACGTTCACCGATCCTTTTGCCGGCATTCACATCACCCCCGTCGGGAAGAACACCACGGCGCCGGAATCGATGGACGTCGTGGTGAACCTCGGTTTGTTTCCGAACAATCAAAGGCCCGTGGTCAACATCACGGCCGACGCCACCGCGGTGGCCGCCAACACGCCCGTCGATTTCTCGGCCTACGCCACGGATGCCGATGGCGATACGCTGGCCTATTACTGGGATTTCGGCGATCAAAGCTTCGGAACGAACGGGCCGACCGCCAGCAAGAGCTGGAGCGCCAGCGGCGACTACGTGGTCCGCTGCACGGCCTCGGACATGAAGGGCGGCACCAGCAGCGATGCCGTCGTGGTCCGGGTCGGTTCGCCGA
>DATEKZ010000399.1:0-13606 GCA_035277185.1 Verrucomicrobiia bacterium | reverse complement strand
CACGTCTGACTTGTCTGGTGCTGCTCACGACGCTGGTCGGGTTCTACATCGGGTTCCCGGGTGCGTTGGATTATGTGTTGATGTTGCACACACTTCTGGGCACTGCTCTGGTGGCCGGCGGAGCGGCGGCGTTGAATCAATTCCTGGAGCGGAAATTCGATGCACAGATGCGGCGCACGGAGGACCGCCCGTTACCGTCCGGACGGATGGATCCGGACACAGCACTGATTTTCGGCGGCATTTGCTCGGTAACCGGCCTGGTTTATCTGGCGCTCGCGGTCAACCCTCTGACCAGCCTGCTGGGAGCCGTGACGCTGACGAGTTACCTGTTCGTTTATACGCCGCTCAAGCGGATAACGACGTTGAACACGGTGGTGGGCGCGATTCCGGGTGCTTTGCCGCCCCTGATGGGGTGGACGGCGGCGCGTGGCGAAATCAGCGCGGAGGGGTGGTCGCTGTTTGCGATCTTGTTTTTCTGGCAACTCCCGCACTTCCTCGCGATCGCCTGGATTTATCGCGAGGACTATGAACGGGCCGGCTTTGCCATGCTGCCGGTTTTTGACGCCGACGGTCAGCGAACCGGGCGGCAGGCGGTCAGCCACACGTTGGGTTTGTTGCCGGTCAGCCTTTGCCCATTTGCGTTCAAACTGGCGGGAGTCGCCTACCTGGCGGGGGCGCTGGTCCTGAGCCTGGTTTTTCTCTGGTGCGCCATCCGATTCTCCAAAGAGCTGACCCTGCAGAGGGCGCGTCAACTGTTTTACGCATCGATCATTTATCTGCCATTGCTCCTTGGGTTGATGGTTTTGGACAAAGTAAAGTGAACGGGATTCGACGTTGACACTCGTCGATGCGCGACGGTAACTTTCGCGCCTCAAAAATGTGTCCGAGAGCGGTGGTCAGCTTTTGGTTTAACGAAAATCGCAACGAGAATCGAGAGTCATGCAGCCAACCACAACGAAAGAGACCCATCACGCGGCGCACGAAGGCCACCACGATGAGCCGGGCTTCTGGCGCAAGTATATTTTCTCCACGGACCACAAGATCATCGGCCTTCAATATGGTATCACCGGCCTGATTTTCCTGTTCTTTGGTTTCTGCCTCATGCTCCTGATGCGGTGGCAGATTGCGTACCCCGGAAAGGCGATCCCTGTCGTCGGCGAATTGCTCTACAAGCTTCTGGGTGAGGAAATGGTTGGGA
This sequence comes from Verrucomicrobiia bacterium, assembly GCA_035277185.1. Taxonomy (GTDB): domain Bacteria; phylum Verrucomicrobiota; class Verrucomicrobiia; order Limisphaerales; family AV2; genus DATEKZ01. Next base: position 12,408 of record DATEKZ010000399.1, on the reverse strand, counting down.
AGGACGCTTTGGGCAAGATCGGCTTGATGCTGCCCGATCTTTATAATTCCTTCGGCGCGATGCACGGAACGATCATGGTGTTCCTTGCGATCGTGCCGATTGCCTTTGCGGCGTTCGGCAACTACGTCGTTCCGCTGCAAATCGGCGCGCCGGACATGGCGTTCCCGCGGGTCAACATGGCCAGCTACATGTGCTACTTCCTGGGCGGCGTGGTCATGCTGGCCAGCTTTTTCGTTCCGGGCGGTGCGGCAAAATCCGGTTGGACCTCCTATTCGCCGCTCGCAACCGTCGCGGACCTCGGCCATCACTGGGACGGACAGACCTTCTGGATCCTCGGCATGGTGCTGCTGATCACCTCTTCCCTGCTGGGCGCGGTCAACTTCATTGCCACCATCATTCAGCTGCGCGCCAAAGGAATGACCTGGATGCGGCTCCCGTTTTTCGTCTGGGCCCAGTTCGTCACCGCCTTCCTGCTGTTGCTGGCGTTTCCTCCGTTGGAAGCGGCGGGTGTCATGCAATTGATGGACAACCTGTTCGGGACGAGCTTCTTTCTACCGACCGGTTTGCAGGTGACCGGAGCGCCGTTGCCGGTCAGCGGGGGGGGCAGTCCGCTGCTCTGGCAGCACCTGTTCTGGTTCCTCGGGCATCCGGAGGTTTACGTTCTGATCCTGCCGGCGATGGGTATCGTGTGCGAAATCCTCGCCAACAACACCCGAAAACCGATCTGGGGTTACAAGTCCCTGGTCTATTCGGTTCTCGTCATCGGTTTCCTCTCCTTCATCGTCTGGGCGCACCACATGTATCTTACCGGCATGGGGACAAAGATCGCGACGTTCTTCCAGACGACGACGATGATCATTTCGATTCCGTCGGTGATCATTCTGACCTGCTTCTTCATTTCCCTGTGGGGCGGTTCGATCCGGTTTAACACGCCGATGCTTTTCGCGCTGGCGTTCCTGCCGATGTTCGGCATCGGCGGCCTGACCGGCCTGCCGCTTGGTTTCAATTACACGGACATTCATTTGCACGACACGTATTACGTCATCGCGCACTTCCATTACGTCGTCGCGCCGGGGACGATCTTTGCCTTGTTTGCCGGCATTTACTACTGGTATCCGAAGGCGACGGGCCGGTTCATGAATGAATTCTGGGGCAAGGTGCATTTCTGGACGTCGCTCATCTTCATGAATCTCATCTTCCAGCCGATGTTCGCGCAGGGCATGGCCGGCCTGCATCGGCGCATGTATGACGGCGGCGCAACGTACGCCGACGCGGCGAACGTGCTGGGCGTGCCGCAAGCCTTCATCGACATGAACAAGGGAATCTCTCACGCCGCGTGGGCGCTGGGTCTGGCCCAGATTCCGTTCATCATCAATTTCTTTGTCAGCAGGACGCGCGGCAAGAAGGTGGCTTCGGACAACCCGTGGGACGCCACGACGCTGGAGTGGCAGACACCGACGCCGCCGCCGCACGGAAATTTTCCGAAACCGGTTGAAGTCTATCGCTCTCCTTACGAATACAGCGTGCCCGGCAAGAGCGCGGACTTCACGCCGCAGAACGAACCGGAAAAGCGATAGCAAAGACTTTTCTCATGGACATACCGTACACAACCCAACTCCGCGAAGACACGAACCTTTACAACGCGAAGGTTGGCATCTGGCTGTTCCTGGCCTCGGAAGTCATGCTGTTCGGCGCGCTGTTTTCGTCGTACATCCTTCTGCGGGTCGGCGCGCCTCCGGGAACTTTCCCACATGGGCTGCTGAACATTCCGATCGGCACATTCAACACCGCGGTCCTCATCACTTCCTCGATCACGGTCGTAATGGCATGGGCGTCGCTTAAGATGGGGAATTTCGGCAAGTTCAAGTTTTTCCAGGCGATCACGCTCCTCTGCGCACTGGGCTTTTTGACGATCAAAACCTTCGAGTACCGGGACAAATTCATCCATTACGAAGTGTGGAAGAACGACGGTACCCGCATGACCGGCCACATCGAGGGCAATCCCTGGCTTTGGAACACGCAGACGCTGAGTGACAAGAAGCTGGCGGCCATCACGTTTTCACCGGACGCCCATCATTACGCGGAACCGCGCAAACACGACGCGGAGGCAAAGAGCGATCATGGCGGTCATGGCGCGGCGGTCCAGATACCGGCCGCCGACATCAAGCGGCTTTCGGCCTTTGTTCCCGCGCACAGCACTTACTTCGGGATTTACTTCACGCTCACCGCGCTGCACGCCCTGCACGTCCTCGGCGGAGCGATTGTGATCGGTTATCTGTGGGGTCCCGGCGCGAAGATGTGGAAGACCGACCCCGAACGATTCACCAACCGCATCGAGGTATCCGGTCTCTTCTGGCATTTCGTCGATCTGGTGTGGATATTCCTGTTCCCGGTGCTCTATCTTCTTTGAGGTCCTATGAGTGACTCCCATTCACACGATCATATCGCCAAGCATGTTCGGGTTTACATCATCGTGTTCGTCGCATTGTTGGTGGGCACGGTGATCACGGTAGGGATGTATTACGTCCATTTCGAAAGCGTGGCCTTGACCGTTGCCATTGCGGTGATCATTGCCACCATAAAAGCGTCGCTGGTCGCGGGATTTTTCATGCACCTGGTTTCGGAGAAGAAGTCGATCTACACGGTCCTGGCAGTGACGGCTTTCTTTTTCGCCGGTCTGATGGCGATTACCATCTGGGCGATGCACGATTTTCCGGACAACACGGCCGACACTCAGCAGCCTTTGCCGGGCGCCGCCGCCGCCCCCGCGCCGCATGTCCCTTAAAGCGTTCCATATCGTCTTTGTAACGGCCTCGATCCTCCTGGCCTTCAGCTTCGGAGTCTGGTCGTTCCTGAACTATCGGGACGACGGGCGGACGCTGGACCTGGTTTTTGGCATCGGTTCCGTGGCGGTTGGAATCGGATTGGTGTTTTACGAACGCGCGATCCTGCGAAAGCTGAAACACATCAGTTACCTCTGATCCGATGAAGACGTTCACTCGATTTTTGTTGTTCCCGCTCGTGACGCTGACACTGGCGCCTCAATCCGTGCGTGCTTGCGCGACCTGTTTCGGCGCGTCGGACGCGGACCTCGCCCGTGGAATGAACTGGGGCATCTTCAGCTTGCTGTTGGTTGTGGTGATGGTGTTGGGCGGGATTGCTTCGTTCTTCGTTTACCTTGGCCGGCGGTCCGCGAATCTGGCAGCGGCGTCAGCAGGGCACACGATCGAATTGTCGGCACCAGCCAGGCCCGACCGGGTGGAAACGCACAAATAGATTCCGGCAATGACGAATTCATTCGACTACCTCATCAAACACAAGCTGTTGAGCCTGCCGACGCTGGCCTCGGAACACGGCCGGCACGTGGACGATCTGATCGTGTATGTGCACGCGTTGATGGCGGTTCTGTTTGTGGGCTGGTTTGCGTATTTTCTTTACGCCATCGTTCGGTTCCGGCGTTCCCGGAATCCCAAGGCGGACTATGTCGGTGTGAAGGGTCATTTCTCCAACTGGATCGAGGGCGGCGTGGCGTTGATCGAGGCGATCCTGCTGATCGGTTTCGCCGTGCCGCTTTGGGCCAAGGTGGTTACCCGTCCGCCGTCCGAGAAGGATGCGACCGTCATCAACGTCATCGGCCGCCAGTTCAACTGGAACGGCCACTACGCCGGGGTTGATGGCAGGCTGGGCCAGCCGAGCCCGCTGCGGTCAACCGGCAGCGATCCGTTCGGGCTCGACCGCAAAGGCGATGCGAACGCGAAAGACGACGTCGTGGTTCAGGGCAATCTTGTGGTACCCGTGGACAAGGACGTACTGGTCAACCTCACGTCGCTGGATGTGATTCACAGTTTTGCCGTCCGTTCGATGCGAGTCTGCCAGGATGCCATCCCCGGCCTCCGCATTTCCACGTGGTTCAAACCTGTGAAGGAGGGGGACTACAAAATCACCTGCGCGCAGCTTTGCGGGAATTCGCACTACGGAATGTTCGGGACGTTGAAGGTGGTTTCTCAACCGGAATACGACAAGTGGCTGGCGGAACAGTCTGCCAAGGCCAAAACCGCCGTCGAGCCGGTCAGCTACGAGTAGGGCGCGGGGCCATTCTCCTGCGGCGATTGCTCGCATCGACCTTTCGAATCCGTCCGCCTTTTGGAATGGTTCCAACGACGCGGACCCTTTCGGTTGCTCACCTTCGAAGAAAATACGATGAACAAACCGACGCCCGCGCTGGAATGGATCGTCTGGGGCGGGTTGGGACTGGTCATCCTCGGGGTTTTCGGCGCTTTTCTTTTTTCCGAGTCCGGCCGGCGTCGTTTGTCGTCCGGAACACTGCCGCCCATCCTCGGGACCCTGCCGGACTTCGTCCTGACCAATCAGACAGGCAGCGTTGTCAGCTTGAACGATCTGCGCGGACAGGTTTGGGTGGCGGATATCATCTTCACCCGCTGTCCGGGGCCGTGCGAGAAGATGACGCGGCAGATGGCCGAGCTGCAGGCGGCGCTGCCGGGTGATCAGCCCGTCAAGTTGATCTCGCTCACCACCGATCCGGACTTCGATTCGCCCGCCGTCCTTCAGCGATACGCCGAACGTTTCGGGGCGCAACCGGGACGTTGGTGGTTCCTCACCGGTGCGAAGCACGAACTCATGCGTCTCGCGGTGGACGGTTTGAAACTGGCCGCGGTCGAAAAGAAACCGGAAGAGCGCGAAAACCCGGCGGACCTTTTCATTCACGCCACCATTTTCGTGGTGGTGGACCGGCAGGGCGGGTTGCGCGGTGTGTTTGAAACCCAAACCGAGGAATACGACGAAGCCGGCCGGCTGCGCACTGACATCGATCCCCGCGCCAACTGGACGACGACGCAGGCGCGCATCGTGGCGCTTGTGAACCAACTGTTGAATGAGAGGCAGCCATGACCGTCAACGATCTGCCGACGCTCAATGCCACGTTGAACGGGATCGCCGCGGTCCTGCTGCTGCTCGGGTTTGTCTTCATCAAGCAGGGGAAAAAGATTGCCCATCGCAATTGCATGATGTCGGCGTTTGCGACCTCCTGTGTTTTCCTTGTTTTCTACGTCACGCACAAAATCCTGGTCAAAGGCGTTCACACGAAGTTCGGCGGCGAGGGATTCATCCGGACTTTCTATTATGTGATGCTCATCTCGCATATTGTGCTGGCGATGGCGATCGTGCCGCTGGCGCTGATCACGATCAGCCGGGCGTTGAAGGAACGGTACGAACTACACAAGAAAATCGCCCGCTGGACGTGGCCGATCTGGATGTATGTATCGGTGACCGGAGTGCTCGTCTATTTCTTCCTCTACCACTGGTTTCCCGTGAAGTAAGCACTTAAGACAACAGCCTGCCGACCAGCGCGCTGATGGATTTGCCATCGGCGCGGCCTGCGGCTTTCGCCTGCACCGTCTTGATCACCGCCCCCATCTCCTTCCGGCTCGTGGCGCCGGCTTCCTGAATGGCAGCCCGAACCAATTGCTCCAACTCCCCGGATGAGAGCGGTTGCGGCAGGAACGACTCCAGGACAGTAATTTCCTGTTTTTCCCTGGCTGCCAATTCAGGCCGTCCGCCCTTGTCGTATTGCTCCACCGAGTCGTGGCGCTTTTTGATCTCCTTTTGAATGACGGCGATCACGTCCAAATCAGACAACGCGTCCGTTTTCCGCTCGATTTGAACGTAACCGATGGCTGACTTGAGCAGGCGCAGTGTGGAAAGCCGATCCGCGTCCCTGGCCAGCATGGCGGACTTGATCTCCTTCGTGAGCTGTTCCAGCAAAGACATACGAGGCCGAAGAGAAGCTTTACTGGGAGGTTTTCAGATTCCGCAAGGCGTCGCGGACTCTGGCCGCCTTCTCATAATCTTCGCGGCGCACGGCGTCGTCCAGATCGTTCAGGAGTTTTTCGCGTTCGCTTAACGGGCGTTTGGACTGGACATCGTGCAACCAGGTCTCCAGCGAATGGATTTCGCTGCTCTGGTCCAGCAGATCGTGTCTCCCGTGCTGGCGGTAGAACTGGCGTAATTCCTCCAGGCCGGACTCGATCACGCTAATGGCCTCGTCATGCTTATCATCGCGCAATGCCACCGCGCCTTTGGCCCGGACCTGCATCATCAGCAATTGAGGGCGGAACTGTTGCAACGACCAGGAAAGTTCATCCGATTCCGCGTACTCTTCGACAAAGTCGAAGACCTCGACGTTGCGTTCGGTGTCGCGGATGACGCCGGCGTAGTCCTCCATTTGAAACAGGCAGATGTAACGATGGTGGTACTGAATCGTTTCCTGTTGGATTCGGGCGCAATCTTCCGCGCGCAGCGTGAACCCTTCGTCATTGCCATCATTGGCTTCGCGATGCTTCTCCAACCGGGCCTGATAGTGCTCGAAGAGCGACTCATGGCCGTAGGGGCGTTTGCCATCAGGCCGCCCCTGGGCGTTCATTTGGAGCAGGCCAAGGTCCACACGCAATTGAATCTTTTCAACGCCATCTCTGCCTTTGAATTTTCTCACGGCGACCTGTCCGGGCTGGTATTCCCATTGCTCCAGGAGGTGTGAGATGTCGAAATTCATTAGCCGAAATATGGACGGCGATATTCGGCAAGTCAACGAAACGTCAGCGTCTTTGAGAACGCTCAAGCCCAAAGCTCAAAATCCAGGGTCAAGATAAGCTCCAAACGCCAGGCTCCAAACCGCCGCTGGGACCGCGGAGAAGGGTAGGGCGCCTGGCTCCTCGGGCGTGGAGCTTCTCCTGAGCTTTGAACCTTGAGCCTTGGTCTCGAAGGCGCGTTCGGTGCGTGCTCACGCGTGCTGCCCGAGGAAACAAAACAAGCTTGGCGCAGGCAGTCCTCTGATGCATACATCAATGGTAATGAACCTCCCGTCGTTTGGCCGCTGGCTGTTTTCACTGTTTCTCGCGGCCGCGATGGTGGCTTCGGGATCGACCAGCTCCGCCTTCAAGGCCGGCATAGCGAGACGCGATATCACGCCGAAAGAACCCGTGCCGATGTGGGGTTACGGCGCGCGGCATGATTTCCTTTCGACGGGAACGCTTGATGCGCTTTACGCCACGGCCCTGGTCGTCCAGGCCGGGACGAACAAGCTGGCCATTGTCGGGCTGGATCTGGGTCGTGCGCCCTCGGAGCGCTCGCTACAAAACGTCCGGAGCCGAATCCAGGCAGAGGCGGGCATCCGGCATTCCTTCATTGCCGGGTCGCATACCCATCACGGGCCTGTGCTCGAACTCACCGACGAGGAAGGAAAGGGCAGGGGAAGGTTCAACGCCGCGCTCCGATACTATAAGGAGTTGGAAGACGGGATCGTCACCGCTATTTGCGAGGCCGAGGCGAAACTTCAGCCGGCCCGGATGGCGGCCGGGTCCGTCAAACTGGACGGCTTCAACCGCAACCGTCACACCAAGATCGAACCGAAACCGGTGGATCGCGAACTCGCCGTCATACGCTTTGACGATTCGGCCGGAAGCCCCATGGCGTTATTGGTGAACTTCAGCGCCCACCCCACGATGATCCAGGCCGGCGAACTGAAGTTCTCGGCGGACTACATCGGCGCGATGCGGAGCACGGTTGAGAAGGAATTTGGCGTCCAGGTGGTGTTCATGCAGGGTGCCTCCGGGGATTTATCTGCGAATCAAGGTTCGCACCAGGGTTACGCCGCCTTTGGTGAGGCCCTCGGACGCGAAGCCGTCCGCGTCGCGTCTGGTTTGACAGCGAAGGAAGTGGAACGGCCCTCGTTGACCGTATGGGAGGAGCGGTTCAAGTTCAGCTCGCGCACGGACTTGGCGAATCCTTTCACGCGCGCGGCTTATTCCGTTGCATTTTTTCCAGAGCTGGTCGCGAACTACGCGGATGAATATGCGGAGGGTGTCCGCCCGCGGCTCACCGTCGCGTTGTTGAACGGCGACGTCGCCCTGGTTGGCGCGTCGGGGGAGTTCTTCTGCAACCATGCCATCCGGTTGAAAGAGCGGGCACGGGCCGGGCAGCTCTTTTTCTTCGGCTACTGCAACGGTTATCACCAGTATTTTCCGACGATCGAAGCCGCGGCCGAAGGCGGGTATGGCGCGGACAACGCCGTTGCGCCGGCGGAAGTCGGCGCCGGAGAACGAATCGCAGACACCGCGTTGATCTGGCTGTACCAGATGCGCGGCAAGGCGAAATAACAATGACCGCGACGATCATCATGCAAAACAGGCTAACCCTTCCCGTCATCGCCGTTCTCAGTCACACCTTGATCTGGACGGGCGGCCAACCTGCTTCGTGCGCCGCCGAGGACCCTTTCCTGGAGTCCGAACTCATCTTTCCGCTGGAGGCCTGGCACAACCACGCGTCGTGCATCGTCGAGACGCCGAAGGGAGACCTGTTGGTCTGCTGGTTTCATGGTTCGGGCGAACGCAAGGCGGACGACGTGAAGATTGAAGGCGCGCGCCGCCGCAAGGGCGCCCGCACCTGGAGCAGGCGTTTTACCATGGCCGACACTCCGGATTTTCCCGATACGAACTGCGCGATGTTCGTTGATCCAGAAGGACGACTCTGGCTTTTGTGGCCGACCATCCTCGCCAATGAATGGCACACCGCCTTGATGAAATACCGCATCTCGTCGGACTATGACGGCGATGGTCCGCCCAAATGGGGAGCCGGTGAAGTCCTCCACCTGACACCCGGCGTGGAATTCGAGAGGGCGATTGTCGAGCATGCCGATCGGATCGAGGCGGCGTTGCGTGAAAAGACGGTGACGGAAGAGGTCCGCGCACAATTGAGCGGTTATTGCCAGACGCTGCGCAGCCGCGCCGGCGACAAATTATTTCGGCGCCTCGGATGGATGACGCGGGCTCATCCTTTGGTGCTCGATGGGCGGCGCTTGATCGTGCCGCTATATTCCGACGGATTCGATTGTTCGCTCATGGCCATCACGGACGACTGGGGCCGGACGTGGCGCACGAGCGCTCCGCTGATGGGCGGAGCCAATATCCAGCCGAGCGTGGTCCGCCGCCGGGACGGTTCGCTCTTTGTGTTGATGCGCGACAACGGCCCGCCGCCGAGGCGGCTGCATCAAAGCGAATCGAAGGACCGCGGGGAGGCGTGGGGGCCGGTGACCGACAGTGAACTGCCCAATCCCGGCTCGGGCGCGGAGATCATCGGGTTGAGGAACGGACGCTGGGTCCTCATCAGCAACGACACGGAGAAAGGCCGGCACAGCCTCGCCGTTCAGATTTCGGACGACGAAGGCCGGACATGGAAATGGAAGCGTCATCTGGAACGGGATGAGCCGGTTCCCGAAGCGGGGCAATTTCATTATCCCAGCATCATCCAGGCAAAGGACGGGATGTTACACGCCAGTTACAGCTATGACGTGGAACGGAAACGCCTCGACGCTGCGAGTGGTCCGCCCGGCAAGTCCATCAAGCATGCGCGCTTCAATGAAGCCTGGGTCATGCAAGGGGATTCGCGCTGAAACACGCCTTCACCTCTCCCCCTTCCGCGGTTGAGAGGCTGTTTTTTCTCGCGTTTCAGGCCCGCCCGCGCTTGCGGACCAGGCCGTTGGCCGCTAAGTTCACGCAGCGTTTTCCTTGGATGCAGCGTAAAGCCGTTCGCGGTTCATGTTGGTTGTGCGTGTTGTGCCTGGTCCTCGCAGACCAGAGCAACGCTCAAGTGGTTATTAGTGAATTCCTCGCGAGCAATAATTCGACCTTGCGGGATCAGGATGGCCGGTACTCTGACTGGATCGAGATTCACAATGCCGGAACCAACGCGGTCAACCTGGGCGGATGGTTCCTGACCGATGACGACGACGATTTGAGGAAGTGGAGGTTTCCCGCGACCAACCTCACCGCTGGCGCCTATCTGATTGTGTTCGCCTCGGGCACCAGCCGCACCAACGTGGGCGCGCCGCTGCACTCGGGTTTCAGCCTGGACAACGACGGCGAGTATCTCGCCCTCGTGCGGCCGGACGGGCAAACGGTCGAGTTCGCCTATTCGCCAATCTTTCCCTCGCAATCGACGGATGTGTCCTACGGCCTGGGAATGGCTGGCCCCTCCACTTCGCTGGTCGCAACCGGAGCGGTGACGCGGATTCTCATTCCCCCGGGTGATATCGGGACAGCATGGAGATCCTCCGGGTTTGACGATTCGGGTTGGAGGGAGGGCGCGGTGGGGGTGGGCTACGACTTCGGTGCGGCTTACGATTCTTTGATCTCGAGCGACGTGCAGACGGACATGCAATCCGTGCGCGCGACGGCCTACCTACGGATCCCATTCGCGGTTGAAGATCCGTCGGTTTTCAACGACCTGGTGCTGCGGATGAGTTACGACGACGGGTTCATCCTCTATCTCAACGGGCAGGAGTTGAAGAGAACCAACGCACCCGCCGCGCCGACCTGGTTTTCCGCCGCGACCGCCTCGCATTCGGGCCTCGCAGTCGAGACGATCAATCTGAGCGGTTCGCTTTCCATGCTGGTTCCCGGAACCAATCTCCTCGCCATTCATGGAATGAACGTGGCTTATACTGATTCGGATTTTTTGATGCTTCCGGAATTGATCGGCCGGTCGGTCAGCGTGGATCCGGCTCAGAAATATTTCTTTGCGACCACGTCACCGGGGGGAGCCAACGATCTCGGGTACGTCGCTGTGACGCCGGCGACGGTTTTCAGCCCGCCCGGCGGCGTCTATACCAATGCCAGCGTCCAGGTGCAGTTGAGCACGGGTGTTCCGGGCGTGGAAATCCGGTACACCGTGAATGGATCGCCGCCGGATCGCAGCTCGCTGCTTTATACCGCGCCGATCTTCATTTCCGGATCGACCATGATCCGCGCGCGGGCGTACCGGGATGGCTACGTGCCGAGCGTGGTCGTATCGCAAACCTTCACGCTGCTCGGAAACGACCTGCTTGGGTTCTCCTCCAATCTGCCGCTTGTCATCCTCAACACCTTTGGAAGGGGCGTGAGCGAGAGCGTTCTGACGGCGGTCTCGTCGCGGTTCATCCCGCCGCTGGGGGGGCGCGCGACGTTGACTCAAGACGCCGATTTCGACGGCCGCGGCGGAATTGCAGTGCGTGGATCCAGTTCCCTCGGCTTCCCGAAAAAGTCCTACAAGTTCGAAACCTGGGACGAGATGGGCGGTGACGAGAAGGTGTCGATCCTCGGTTTTCCAGCGGAGTCGGACTGGGTTCTGTACGCCCCGTACACCGACAAGACCCTGATGCGCGACGTGCTCGCCTACCGGCTGCATGAAGACATGGGGCACTACGCCGTGCGAACCCGGTTCGTCGAAATGTTCGTCGATACCTCCAGCGGCCGTCTCACGATGTCCGACTACAAGGGAGTCTATGTGTTCGAGGAGCGGATCAAGCGGGACAACAACCGGGTGGACATTCAGAAGCTGGGGCCGGCGGACAACTCCGAACCCAACATCACGGGCGGATACATTATCAAAAAGGACCGGCTCGATCCCGGAGACAGCGGCTTCACGACGAGTCGTGGGATGCTGCTGGCTTTCGAGGATCCCAAGGAACGCGAACTCACGTCGGCGCAGCGAAACTGGTTGACCGGCTGGATGAACCAGTTCGAAACCGCGCTTTACGGCGCGAATTTCAGGGACCCGATCAACGGTTACGCCAGATACATCGACGTGCCCTCCTTCCTCGACCAGCACTGGATCGTGGAGATGTCCAAAAACATCGACGGTTACCGGCTGAGCAATTACATGCACAAGGACAGGCTGGGGAAACTGTCGATGGATCCGATCTGGGACTGGAACCTCAGTTTCGGCAACGCGGACTACGCGGAAGGGTGGAAGACCAACGGCTGGTACGGAACACAAGTTGGCGACTGGGATTATCCCTGGTTCGGCCGGCTGTTTCAGGATTCGGATTTCAACCAAAAATACATCGACCGCTGGGGCGAACTCCGGCGCGGCCTCTTTGCGACCACGAATATTCTGGCGCGAGTGGACGCAATGGCCGGGGAGCTGGGCGAGGCGCAAGTCCGCAACTATCAGCGCTGGCCGATCCTCGGCCAGTACGTCTGGCCCAACTGGTACATCGGCCAGACTTACGCCGACGAAGTCAACTGGATGAAGCAGTGGATCATCGGCCGGCTGGCGTGGATCGATGGCAACTACCTTCGGGCGCCCGTCTTCAGCGCGCCGGGCGGACCGATCGCTCCGGGATTTCAACTCTCGGTGAGCGCGCCATTGGGAACAATCTACCACACGTTGGACGGTTCGGATCCGCGGCTGTCCGGCGGCGCCGTCAGCTCCAAGGCGGTCGTTTATTCAGGCGGGATTTCGCTGTCATCCAACGCGCGCGTATTTGCCCGCGCCCGCCACACCAACGCGTGGAGCCCGTTCACCGCCGCTACCTTCGTCGTGACCGCCCCGCCGGTGATTGTCACCGAGCTCATG
>DATEKZ010000398.1:0-5628 GCA_035277185.1 Verrucomicrobiia bacterium | reverse complement strand
CCCGCGGATGCGGAATGAATGAATAGAGATAGTTGATGTTGAGTTCGGCTTCCAGCAAGGCGGCCATCAGGAGGTTCAGTTCCTCGGCGGAATTGACCTCCACCACCAGCAACTGGCTTTCGCTGAATGGAAAACCGTTGTTGAGCAACAGTCCGCGGGCCTTTGCCGGATCGTCCGCCACCAGGCGAATGATCGAGCTGTCCGTCGTGTCGAGAACCATCAACGCGAGCACATGAACCCCGTTGGAACCAAGGACGCGGATGAGATCGTGCAAGCGTCCGAGCCGGTTCGGCGTGAAGACCGAAAACTGAATCACCGGATCGCGACTGCGCATCTGGGTCGTCTCTGCCGTCATGGGGTTAATTAGCCATATCCAGGGAACGAGCGCATCAAGATTCACCAGCCGGGCCGGACGCGGGCGTGAACGGATCGATGGTACTCACCCGTGGCGGCCGGACGAGCGGGAGATCCCTTTGGCCTTAACGATGCAGTTAGAGAATTGGCTCGCCCTCACCCTAGCACTCTCCCCACCCAAGAAAGAGATACGCCCGCCAGGACGCATCCGCAGGAAAAGATGTTGCCACTGCGGAGCGTTCGTGGACACTATGCTTGTGTCTATCGGATGAGCATTGCCGCATTAGAAAAGCCCGTTCGTGACCCGCCGACAACGCCCGAGCCTGATGATCTCGCCCGGCCGGTCGCCAAACGAAAAAAGGGAGTCTTCAAACTGATCGGCGAAGTGCTCGATCACGGCGGTCCGGGCTATCTGCAATTCGCCATTACCAATATTTGCAATGCGAAGTGCGACTTCTGCGGATTCGCGGTGGACCGGTTTGATCCGCGGCAGCGTCGCAGCGTGACGCTTCAAGAAGCCAGGGACGTCATCGACATCTGCGTCAGGAACCACATCGGCTACCTGCTGTTCGTCGGCGGGGAACCGCTCGTGCACAAGGATCTCCGGGCGATGGTCCGCTCTGCTGCCGAACGTGGAATTCATCCGATGATCTGCACGAACGGCTCGTTGTTGACCGATGAGATGATGCGTTCGCTGGCCTGTGACGGGCTCAGCAGCGTGATCATGTCGATTGATTCACACGACGTGGCGCGGCACGAAAGAAACCGGGGGCTGCCGGATGTGTGCCGCAAGATCAAGCGTGCCAACGAAGTATTTCACGAGCTGGGCATCCAGACGACCGCGAGCGTGACGGCCAGCAAGTTGATCGATGATTACGGGAAACTGCCCGCGTTTTTGACGGAGCTGGGCTTCAAAAGCTGCACGTTCAGCTATCCGCTGACCTCGCTTGCCTCAAGCTACCTGAGCTTCAGTGATTCGAATCTGGTCAGTTACCGGACCGACGAACTGATTCAGGTATTTGAAAAGATCAAACAGATGAAACGCAGCAGTGGCTATCCGGTGGTGAACCCGACGGAGTCGCTCACCGAGATGCAACGGCATCTGCGCAAGGAACCTGAGAAATTCGGCTGCCTGGGCGGGCACAAGTATTTCTATCTGGACTGGAACCTGAACCTTTATCGTTGCCACTTCTGGGAAACCCCGATGTGCAGCGTTTACGAGTTCGACCAGTCCCGGCTCATCCGCGACGGGTGCACCCGATGCATGATCGATTGTTACCGGGACCCGAGCGTGCTCCAATTCGTGGCGATCAGCGCCAGCGACGCGTGGAACGCCATCCGGCGCGGCAATCTGGTCAAGGCGGCGAAGCACGTGTTCGACTCCCGGAACCTGACTTCGCTCAAAGCGGTCTGGCAGGACCGGAAGTGGATCGGCAAGGTATAGCTTCGCCTGGGCAAATGCGCTTTCCCATCCGAACCTGATCAACTCTCGTTCCGTATTCACGGTGCACAATTTCGTATTGAATTCTGATTGACCGCAATGACCGTTCTATGTCGAGATAACTAGCCCGTTCCACGGGCAATCTGTACATGGCACGAGTTTCACGCAAAAACGGGCACGCTTCGCGTACGCCGACCACCACCAAGTACGACGCCAACAACGTCGTGCTCGAAAAAACCTACGGCGCCCTCGCCGATCTCCGGCGCGAGCTGTCCGATTCAAAGGCGGCCGTCGCTGAGCGGACCGAACTGCTGGAAACCTTTGCCGCCTGTGCCGATTCCCAACGCGCGTGGCTGGTCCTGGAGGACTATTTCGAGCGCCTGTCGTTATCGCGCAAGGATTTTTCCGGAGAGGACTGGTGGCAGCGCCTGATGGCGGCGCAAGGCAAAGCGCGGCTCGAGGAGGCCGCCCTGTTATTCCTGCGCGCCAATCGTCCGCTGCCAACCGAGCTCCTGCCACACGCGAACCTCGAACGATTTGCGGAGATCGAGCAGGCCGAACAGGAACAGAAACTCGTCGAACAACTCGAAGAATGGTTGTTGCCGCCCGCCCCCGTGCATCTCGACTCGCCGCGGGCGGCCCTGCGGGTCCAGGCCGAGGTCCGGCCCGCCCGCGAACAGTCCAACCTGCGCACACTTTCCATCCAGTTCGTCCTGTTTCGTCCGCGGACAGGCGAAAAGGGCCGGACGTTGGGCGAGATTGTCGAATTGACCACCCGCGCCGCGCACGAGCAGGAGCTGTTTTCGCCCGAGGACTGGCAGTTCATCCTCTGGCTCGCTGAAACGTATGGCGGGCGTCGCGTGAATGGAGAATCGCTGGCCCTCTCCGGCAGTGAACTGCTCCAATGGCTGGCCCGCTGGGGACACAGTCAGCGGCTGGAATTCGCCGCCACGGGCTCGAAACTGTTTTTCTACGGCGAAGTCGCCGAACTGACTCCGCACCTGGACGCCGTCGATTCGGAACTGGCCTTCACCCACCGGCTGAAGCTGCCGGACGGCCGGTGTCACACGCTTGAGGGCGCGCAGTTTTTCGCGGGGATGCCATCCATCGTGCTCGTGGAGCAGAAGTTCTTCCTCTTGCGCAATCCGCCGGCTCCGGCGTTGCTGGATCGCTGGTGCCAAAAGCCCGTGTTGCCGGTCCGACGATTGAGCCACCGCCTGCTCACCCATTTGCGCAAGAACGGGTCGGACAACGGTTCGGGCTGGAATCAACTTTGCATCGCCCATACAGCGGTGCCGCAGTTCTATTTCGAGCTGAGCGACGAAGTCCTGCGGTTGCGGTTGCTGGCCAGGAGTCAGCGCGACGAAAGCGTCTGGCAATGGAACGGCCATGAATGGCAGGTCACCGGTCCCGCCAGACGCCAGACTGAAAAACCCGAAATCCTCGACGACCCTCGGCTCGAACCGGCCACCCACTGGTTGCGCCGCCTGGACTGGTTCACCCCCGAACCCGGCCTCTGGGTCGGTGATGCCAATGAATGCTTCTTGAACACGCTCGCAGCGGCATGGCCGGACCGGCCGGACCGGGCCGAATACCTCGGCAATCCCGCATTTCAACGCCTGTTCCTCTCGCCGCGCCAGCTTCGTCCGAAACTCATCGTCCAGGGCAGCGGCATCGATTGGCTTTCCGTTTCGGCCGAGTGGGAACAGGAGGGAATGAAACTCACTCCGGCCGATTTGAAGCGCTTGCAGACGGCGACCGGCCGATTCGTCAAGCTTCCCGATGGAGGCTGGGTCCAGTTGGATCCCGACGCCGTCCAGGTGGCGCAGGAAACCATGGCGGACATGGGTCTCGATGGGCTGAATACGGCGGCCCAAAAAGTCGCCCTGCTGCACGCGGCCCAGTTCGACGAAGCGACGCTGCAACGCTTTGGCGAACCGCAGACCAAAATGTTGCGCCAGCGGATTGCGGGTTTTAACGGAGTCGCCGCGACGCCGCTCCCCGGGGCCGTGCAGGCCGAGCTGCGTCCGTATCAGAAGGCCGGATTCGATTTCCTCTGCCATCTGACACGTTTGAAACTGGGGGGCGTTCTCGCCGACGACATGGGCCTCGGGAAGACCTTGCAGACCCTTTCCTGGCTGGCCTGGTTGCGCGAACAGAACTCCAAAAGGCCGAAGCCGGCGCTGGTGATCTGCCCTGCCTCCGTATTGCATAACTGGCGGCGCGAGGCCAATCGCTTCACTCCGCACCTGAAAGTGCTGGTGCTGGAAAGCGGCGCCGCCCGGCACAACCTGCGGAAACAGATCCCGCAGCATGATTTGACGGTCACGAACTACGCCTTGTTGCGGCGCGACCTGGAGGCCCTCCAAAGGTTCGAGTTCCGCGCCATCATCCTCGATGAAGCGCAGTTCATCAAAAACCCCTCCGCCCAGGTGACGCAGTCGGTAAAGCAATTGCGCGCGGATCAGCGCATCGCCCTGACCGGCACGCCGCTCGAAAACCGCCTCCTCGATCTCTGGAGCATCGTCGATTTCACTCAGGCCGGTTACCTGGGATCGCAGGATCATTTTGCGGAGACGTATGAGCCGCGCGGCGAAGACACGGCCTGGGCACAGAAGATCGCGCGGCGCAGACTGGCGGCAAAAATCCGGCCGCTCATGCTCCGTCGGCTCAAGCGTCAGGTGGCGCAGGACCTGCCCGACCGCATCGAAGAGCGACGCGATTGCGAACTCGGCGACGAGCAGCGCAAACTTTACCTGGCCGAATTGCGTCGCAGTCGCGAAAAGGTCATGCAGACCGTCGCGGAAAAAGGTGTCGCCAAAAGCAAAATCCATGTGCTCGCCGCGCTGACGCGTCTGCGCCAGATTTGTTGCCACCCCCATCTCGTCGGCAACGACTCCGCCTCCGGCAAGACCGAGACGTTGTTCGAACTGCTCGAACCACTGCTGGCGGAAGGACAAAAGGTGCTGGTCTTCAGCCAGTTCGTCCAGATGCTCGAAATCCTGGAAAAGGATTGTGTGCAGCGCCAGATTCCGACGCACATTCTGACCGGCGAAACAAAACAACGCCAGGAGGTCGTCAACGCCTTCCAGAACGACACCAACGCCGCCGTGTTTCTCCTCAGTCTCCGGGCCGCGGGTACGGGGTTGAATCTCACCACCGCCAGCTACGTGGTGCTCTATGACCCGTGGTGGAATCCCGCCGTGGAGGCCCAGGCCATCGATCGCTCCCATCGCATCGGCCAGACCCGCACCGTCAACGCCTATCGACTGATCGCCCCGGGCACGGTCGAGGAAAAAATCTGGGAACTGCAACAGCGCAAGGCTCAGACGATCAGCGACGTGCTCGGCGAAGAAGGCTTTGCGCGCAGCCTGTCGAAGACCGACCTGGAATACCTGTTCTCGGAGGAGTGAGACAACCGGCGGTTTGCCACTGGCGATTTGCGCACTCGTCCCAAGCGGTGGAACAAATGCCGCGATGGGCATTTTGATTGCAGTGGTAATATCACATCGCCAGCACTGTGACTGAGTCGGAAATAGATGACGCGATTCTTAGCAGCATTGAGGCGCGCTGGCAGAAAGTTGCGGCGGTGATCAGCAGAGCCGCAAAGAAGCTTTATGGTGATTTGCCAGATGGGGAGGAATCATACAAAATGATTGCCGAGCGTATTGAGGTCCTTGTTGAGAGTGGTCGCTTAGAGGCACCGGGAGACATTACGCGCTGGCGATTCAGTGAGGTTAGACTGGCCTGAACGAAACACTTAAGCTGGAGTCTGTGAAAGTTTGTGCAAGCCGCGCAAATTTTCCGGAGCGCGGGTCTGCGACCCGCAGCAG
>DATEKZ010000397.1:0-2266 GCA_035277185.1 Verrucomicrobiia bacterium | reverse complement strand
TGATAGTGTCCCGGCTTTGCCGATGGTGCTTTCTTCCTGCAGGTGATGCGCGGCGGCCGCTTCGGACAGCGGCATGACGCGGTCGATGTTCGCCTTCAGTTTCTCCTCCGCGAGCCATTGATTGATGTCTTCGGAGGAATGCCGCTGTTCTTCCGGAGTCGCCATGAACATCACAAAGCCGTGCAGCGAACAGCCCTTCACGTAAAACGGACCGACTGGAAACGGCGGTCGCGCTTCACGTCCGGCCATCAGGATCATGCGGCCGCGCGCCGCGAGTGACGCGACGGCGAGATCGAAATTCGGTTCGCGCAACGTTTCCCACCAGACGTTCACGCCGGCCGGCGAAATTCTCTTCAGCTCGGCTTCGATATTCTGGGTCTTGTAATTGATGACGTGATCCGCGCCGAGGCCGCGGCAGAGTTCAACCTTCTTGTCGCTTCCGGCGGTCGTGATGACGCGCGCGCCGATGACCCTGGCCATCTGGACGACGGCGGAGCCGACGCCACCGCTGCCCCCGTTGACGAAAATCGTTTCGCCCCGCTGCAGCTTCGCGTCGCGCGCCAGTCCGAGATGGGCGGTGATGCCCACGAGTGAAATCGCCGCGGCCTGTTCGTCGCCGACGTTTGCCGGCGCTGGATAAAGCCAGCATTCGTCCACGGCGCAGAACTCGGCGAAGGTGCCCTGCCGCCCAAGCAGTCCCTGGTTGGTGCCCCAAACGCGGTCGCCCACTTTGAACCGTTTCACGTCCGATCCCGCCTCCACCACGGTTCCCGCGAGGTCACAGCCGACGATGAACGGGAACGGCAATGACATGGGCACCATGCCGCTGCGGATGTAGGTGTCCACGGGGTTCAACGATACCGCGCCGACCTTGACGAGGCACTGCGTCGAAGACGGCGTGGGTGTTGGCAGGTCGCCGTAGAGGATGTTGTCTGCCAGTCCCGTTTGATTGATGTAGGCGGCTTTCATGGGCGGCTTGTTGCCTCTGTTCGCCCCGCAATTTAACCGCTGTCACCGAACAGGCAAGAAAAGGAGCTGAATCAGTTTTTCTCGCCTGAAATGCTTTGTGCGACCCTCGCGCCACTGTTAAACAACCGTCGATGTTGAGTGAACCCGGCCCCGGCGGACCCTCAAAGCCGACCGGCCGTCGCATGGCCCGAATCTTTCGATCGATAGGCCGCCTGACGATCTGCGCCTTCTTCGCTTTGCTTTGGCTCTGGTGCATCGGCGCGATTTTCTATTCGAACATTTCAATTCCGTTCGTCCGTATGATCCTGGCGCTGGCCTTTGGCGCCGGCGCTCTCTTGTTGAGGTTTTTCGTGCCCGACTGGAAACGGGCCATCGGCTGTTTTCTCTCAGCATCCCTGGGAGTCGTGCTCTGCTGGCTCTCAATCAAGCCGTCGAACGCCCGCGAGTGGTCGCGTGATCAGGCCGTTCTCGCACGCGCCGAAGTGGACGGCGAACAGGTGACCGTCCGGAACGTTCGGAACTGTTCCTACCACACGCCGCAGGACTACCACGTCGCCCATTACGACCGGACATTCGACCTCGGAGCACTGGAGTCCGTCTGGTTTGTCGTGGAACCGTTCGACGGCACTCCGGGCGCCGCCCATACGTTTTTGAGTTTCGGATTCAAGGGCGGACAATACGTCGCTGTCTCGGTCGAAATCCGGAAGGAAAAAGGCGAAAGTTACTCGCCGATCAAAGCGCTCTTCAAGCAATACGAGCTGATGTACGTCATCGGCGACGAGAACGACCTCATCAAGCTCAGGACCAACTATCGCAATGACACGGTCTATCTCTACCCAATCCGGGCGCGCGCCGGCGCGCGCCGGGCTTTGTTTTTGGACATCATGACGGCCGCGAACCGGTTGGCGGAGAATCCCGAGTTCTATCATACGCTCTGGAACACCTGCACAACCCGGATCGTTGATCACGTCGATAAACTCTTCCCGGGAAAGGTTCCCTTCAGTTTCAAAGTCCTTTTTCCGGCGCGCGCGGATCGGCTCGCGTATGACCTGGGATTGATCGACACTGAACTGTCGTTTGACGAAGTGCGGCGCCGGTTTCACATCAACGACCGCGCCCGGCAATTTGCGGACAGTCCGGATTTTTCAACAAAGATCCGGCAGTAGGGGCTGGCTGGGGCGGAGCCGCAGGCGACTTCTCACCCCTCACCCTGACTCTCTCCCCGTTGAGGGGAGAGGGGATAGCAAGCGGTGGGGTGGAGAAACTGGGAACGGCTCGAATACCCGCGCGTGTCACC
>DATEKZ010000396.1:0-3700 GCA_035277185.1 Verrucomicrobiia bacterium | reverse complement strand
TGGAAGCCATGTGGACCCGCTGTTTTCCGCTCATGAAGAAACTGCGCGAACTGCTCGCATCCGGCGCGATTGGCGAGACGCGACAATTGACCGCCGACTTCGGTTTTCGGGCGGAGTATCAGGACGAATCCCGACTGTTCGGTCCGGGATTTGGCGGCGGAGCTTTGTTAGACGTTGGTGTGTATCCCGTGTCGCTGGCTTCGATGCTGTTCGGGCAGCCGAGCAAAGTCGTCAGCACGGCAAATATAGGCCCCACTGGCGTCGATGAAGAGGCGGCGATGATCCTGACTCATCGCGGCGGCGAGATGGCTATTCTGCACACGGCGATTCGTTTGGAGACGGCCCAGGAAGCCATCGTCACCGGCACGCAGGGCCGCATCCGGATTCACAGCCCCTGGTGGCGTCCTGTCGCCATGACACTGTCGCGCCAGGGCAAATCCGACGAACGTTTCGATTTCCCTCTCGAAGGCAATGGTTACGAATACGAGGCTCGAGAGGTGATGGATTGTATTCGCGCCGGCAAATTTGAAAGCCCACTCATGCCCCTTGATGAATCGCTCTCCATCATGGAAACACTCGACACCATCCGTGCGCAGTGGGGTTTGAAGTATCCGATGGAATGATGGACGAGTGACGCATTCGATGATTTACAGGAGGAAACAGAGGAAACGGAGGCGGAAGGCAGCACCGGACGGGTGGAGTTACCGAATAGTGAGCGGCGGACGGTCTTCAGGAACAAAACGCCTTGCTCGCCTCCGGCCTCTGTTCTCTCTGTTTGCTCCTGTTCCAATCAGGAGGTGAGATGGTCCTGTCGCTCCGCGTCAGGCGTTCGTTCCCTCTGCAGGAGCGAAGAAGACGAGAATCTGCAATTCCTCGGTTATGGAGTGGAACCGGTGCGGCATCTTCGCGGGCGCCAGAACCACGCTGCCCGCTCTCACCTCGCGGTCTTCGTCGCCGATCCGAATCATGCCCTGTCCACGGATGACATAGTAGACCTCGTCCTCGGCATGTGGCTTTTGTGGATCGACGCCGCCGGGCGGCAGCACGTAAAGACCGATGCTCAACGCCGGCACACGAAGGAATTCCACGTAGCTTTTGGCGTCACGCAGACGCCGCCGATCGATCGCGGAGAGTTCGAAGGCTTGCATGCGCGTTGTTTAAGGTTGCCGTGTCGGGTGAGTCAATCTTCCTTCTGCTTGCGGCATCGTCAGCCTCACTCCATCAACGCCGCTTTTTTTCGTCGCTCCTTCAATTCCCTCCACGTGGTCCGAATGACGCCGCGTTCCTGAATCAATTCCCTGACGCGCGGATCGGTGAGCGCCTTGAGGTCGGCATGACGAGACCCACTGGAGTCCGTGATCAGCGGAAAATCCTCGGTGGGCAGCGAGGCGTGGAACAGGATTTCCGTTATGCCTGGTTGCAGTTCGTGTAAGAGCGCGAGCAACTTGTCCGTTTTTTCTTCCGGTTTCCAGCCGTAGGAATCCGTGTGGATATCGTCAATGACAGGAAGACCCGCGTTCCAGATCTTCTTCACCCAGGGTTGCAACCGTGCGGCGGTCTCCCGGTGGCCCTGCAGCGCATGGGTCATGTGACTGCCGACGCAAAGGACGGGGATTTGCTTTTCGACGCCGACCTTGACGAACCGTTCGAAGTAATCCGACCTGGCGAGCAGCGTGCCCATGTGCGAGTCGAGATGAGTGATCGGGATGCCGAGCGTCTCGGCGCGGTCGATCTGCGCGCGGATTTCTGTCTCGATCTCGTCCGGCGTCGCTTTTCGCGTCACCTGCGCCACGTTGCGCCAGAGGCAGCCTTCGTCGTCCACAAGTCCCGGCACCTGCGCTTTGCCTGCCAGTGGTCCCCAACGGTACGACGCCCACTCGGAGTTTAGCGTCAGGTGCAATCCGCAGTCCACTTCGGGATGGGCCTTGAGGTAATGCGCGATCTCCGGCACCCAAGGGCAGGGCATCATCACGCTCCACGACGTGGCAACCCCTTTCTCGGTGGCTTCGATGGCCCCGAGGTTTGAGGAATGCGACATGCCGACATCGTCCACGTGCAGGATGATCACCACGTCGTTGGATTTCCAGCCGAGCCGATGCGCGAAAGTCACCTCGGCGCCAAACGCATCGGCGACCAGCAAAAGGACGGCGGCGACGAGCATGCCAGGCCGGTGCCGAAACTGCGTTGGACCGCGGCTCTCCAGGGGCGCAGCGGCGCCGAAAGCGGAACGGAGATTGAAACTCCTGCGCACCTCTTTTCGCGTCGGCGATGTTGCGGATCGGATCCCGATAAGGTGAGCACTTCGAATTGTGCCTCTCACTTTGCGACTTCCGGCCCAGTGGTTCGCGTGTCACCGAGGGTGAAGTAAAAGGCGGCGCCCTTATCCGGTTCGCCTTCGGCCCAGATACGCCCGCCGTGTTTCTGGACGATGCGGTGCACCGTGGCCAATCCGACGCCGGTCCCCTCGAATTCTTCCGTGCTGTGCAGTCGCTGAAACACCCGAAACAGGCGGTTGGAGTAATTCATGTCGAACCCGACTCCGTTGTCGCGAACGGAGAACACGAGATGGCCGTTTCTGCTGGTCGCGTCCACCCGAATGACGGCCGGATCGCGAGTGCGGGAGTATTTGACGGCATTCGACAGCAGATTGGTAAACACGACCTTGATCAGGTTCGCGTCGCAATCGACCTCGGGCAGCCTGGAAATCTCCCAATGGATTCTCTGGCATTCGGACTCCGGCTCGAACAGATCCATGACCTCTTCGACGACCGGATTCAACTGCATAGGTCGCTTGATCACCGGCTTATGACCGAGACGGGCAAGAACGAGCAGGTTCTCCACCATTTCCTCCATCCGGCCCGAATTCTCGATCACGCGCCGGAGGTGTTTCGTCCCCTCGGGCGCCAGTCCCGCGCCAAAGTCTTCCATGACGATTTGAGCCAGCCTTTTGATCCGTCCCAACGGCGCGCGGAGATCATGGGCAACCGAGTAACTGAAGGAATCGAGCTCGCGGTTGGCGGCTTCCAGCGCGGCGGCCCGATCGGCCAGGGATTGGTTCAATCTCTTGATTTCCTCCTCCGCCCGCTTGCAGTGGGTAATGTCACTAATGCTTATGCGATATTGGACCGTCGCTCCGGTGACGCACGAGTTGGCCATCCCCTCCAATCGGGCGTAAAAGGTCGTGTCGTCCTTTTTGACGAGCTTCAGTTCCGAGATCTGCCGGACGCCGGATTGCAGGAGCCGCCGGCAGAACAGGTGCAACTCCGCCTGATAATGCTGCTCAACAAATCTCTGAAAATGGGTGTTGATCAGGGCGATTCGCGTCTCGCCCAACAAATCCGCGCCGGTCAGGTTCACCTCCAGAATCGCCCCGCGGACGTCCAGCGTCACGTAGCCAACGGGGGAGAAGTCATAAAGATGCACAAGCCTGTCGCGCGAGGCCTCGATCTCCAGGTGTGCCCGGCGCAGTTCGTCGTTCTGCATCTGCAGTTCGACCTGCGCGACCTGCAATTCGTGGACCAGTTCTGCGGGGTCGCGTGGCGGAGGGGGCGGAAAGTCCGTACCTTTTTCGCGCAGGTTGGCCTCGGCATCCTTCCGCAACGAGGCAAAATCACTTGCGGTTGATTTGGTCTTTTTCATGGAACCATCGAACCGGAACAAGGCGGCACCGCCACCTTACACGCGTTCGGTCACATCTTCA
>DATEKZ010000395.1:0-2755 GCA_035277185.1 Verrucomicrobiia bacterium | reverse complement strand
ACCAAGGCCGCCGCGGCGGAATGCCGGAGGCGTGTGGTTGCATTGGTGGAATCTCTTCCCGAGGCGCTGGTCAGGCCCGCTGGCGCTCGCCACTTGAGTCTCGAAGTGCACGGCAGGCGTTTTGGCTGGTGTCTCGAAGATCATCACGGCGATGGCCGGCTCGCCCTGAACCTGAGAGCGGCTCGCGGTGCAAATGAAACGCTTGCCTCGAAATCTCCGGAACGTTTTCATATTCCCAGGTATATCGGGTATCACGGTTGGGTCGGGCATCGCGAAACGACAAAAACAAAACTATGAGCAAGATCAGAGTCCTGGTCGGCACGAAAAAGGGCGCGTTCATCCTGACGGCGGATGGCAAGCGCGACCATTGGGAGGTCAGCGGTCCGCATTTCGCGGGGTGGGAAATGTACCACCTCAAAGGTTCGTCCGCCGACCCGAATCGCATCTACGCGTCGCAAACGAGCGGGTGGTTCGGGCAGATCATCCAGCGCTCGGATGACGGCGGCAAGACGTGGAATCCGCCCGGGACCAAACCCGAAGACCTGATGGGCGCGGACGGCATGCCCAAAGGTCAGAGCAACATGTTCCTCTATGAAGGCGAGGTGGGGACGCACAAGTTTTACGACGGATCGCAGCACCCGTGGGAGTTCAAGCGCATCTGGCACATCGAACCCTCCCTCAGCGACCCGGATACCGCATTTGCCGGCGCGGAAGACGCGGCGATTTTCAAGACGGTGGACGGCGGCAAAACCTGGAAGGAATTACCCAGCCTGCGCAGCGCCAAGGGGCATCTCTGGCAGCCCGGCGCGGGGGGCATGGCCGTGCATACCATCATTCTCGATCCGAAGAACGCGAACCGCATCTACATCGCGATCTCGGCGGCGGGGGCGTTCCGCACCGATGACGGCGGCAAATCCTGGAAGCCCATCAATCGGGGATTGAAGTCACAGTATGAGCTGCCCGATCCGGATGCCGAAGTCGGCCACTGCGTTCATCGCATCGCCATGCATCCGTCGCGACCCGATGTGCTTTTCATGCAAAAACATTGGGACGTGTTGCGAACGGACAACGCCGGCGATCAGTGGAACGAAGTCAGCGGAAACCTGCCGACGGATTTTGGCTTTCCGATTGACGTCCACGCCCAGGAACCGGAGACGATTTACGTCGTGCCGATCACCAGCGATTCGTTACACTATCCGCCGGATGGAAAGCTGCGGGTGTTCCGGAGCAAGACCGGCGGCAATGAATGGGAGGCGCTGACCAAAGGCCTGCCGCAAAAGGATTGCTATGTGAACGTGCTGCGCGACGCGATGGCCGTGGACTCGCTCGAACCGTGCGGCATTTATTTCGGCACAACGGGCGGACAGGTTTATGCCTCTGCCAACAGTGGCGATACGTGGAATCCGATCGTGCGCGATTTGCCGGGCGTGCTGTCGGTGGAGGTGCAGACTTTGAAGTGAAACCACGAATGAACACCAACGGACACCAATTGAATTTCGGCGATAGGACGCGCCCTACCGGATCGGATTCGCGTGAATTCGTGTCCATTCGTCTCTAACCCATGATCCGCGTCGTGCTTCCCTATCACCTGCGCAATCTCGCGCGCGTGGATGGCGAGGTGCAGCTGGAAATCGAGGGACCGGTCACCGTCCGCTCGGTTCTGGATGCGCTGGAAACGCGTTATCCCGTGCTGCGCGGGACGTTTCGCGACCACGGCACGCTGAAACGCCGGCCGTTCATTCGCTACTTCGCATGCAAAGAGGACCTGTCCCTCGAACCGCCGGAGACCCCGCTGCCCGACGCGGTCGCCACGGGGACCGAGCCGTTCCTGATTGTCGGAGCTATGGCGGGCGGTTAGTCTTCGCGGGAAATCACCGACGAAACCAACACCCCAAGAATCCATGCTCAAAAAGAAGCAGACACACGAAGGCGCGGCGGCCGGGACTGGAGCGATATACTCGTGGGCCGGCAACAAAGAGGTGGGCGAAGGACGCATGACCATCACCGAGAGCCGGCCAAACGAGTTGATCCGCATCAAGCTGGAGTTCCTGAAGCCCTTTGCCGCCGTCAATACCACCGAGTTTGCTTTTGCGCCGGCAGGCAATCAAACCGCGATCACCTGGAGCATGACCGGCACAAACAACTTTATGGCCAAAGCATTTTGCATGTTTATGGAAATGGACAAGATGGTTGGTGGCGATTTCGAGAAAGGCCTCGCGCAAATGAAGTCGATTGCTTCATGATAGGAACGATGCAAGAGACTGAGATGCACCCGGCTCGCGATGGATTGAAGTTTCGAGGTTGCCGGTTCCGGCTGCCGGTGTCTAAACTGGCGTCCCAATGGACGCCGATGACTGTGTATCTTCCGCGGGCAGCTTTCGAGGGCCTTCGGGCGCTTCGGGAGTCGAGATCGATGTCGCCGCGGGTCTTGTGTTCCGCAAGGGAAAGCTGCTGATCGCCCAAAGGCGGCAGGGTGTTCATCTCGGCGGGTTGTGGGAATTTCCCGGCGGCAAACGCGAGGTTGGGGAATCGTTTCAGGACTGCCTGCGGCGCGAACTGCGCGAGGAAGTGGGAATCGACGTAAAGATCGGTGCGTTGTTGGGAACGGTCACGCATGCGTATCCGGAGAAGACGGTGCATCTGAAGTTCTACAGGTGCGAATTGCGGCGGCAGGAGCCGCGCGCCCTCGGTTGCGACGCGATCGCCTGGGTGGGCCCGGATGAACTGGGCCAGTTCAGGTTTCCCGCGGCGGACA
>DATEKZ010000394.1:0-2112 GCA_035277185.1 Verrucomicrobiia bacterium | reverse complement strand
TCCGCCACGCCGGTGATATTGTTCGCCTGGATTTCGTTGAGCCAGAGCGGCGGGAACGCCGGCAACGTGGTGCGGACCGAGTTCGGACCTCCCGGCGTGGCGAGCGACGATGGCGACTGCGCGGGCGCGATGCTGTGCGCGCTGTTGATGCCGTTGCCCGAAAGACGGATCGTGAGGCCGCTCCCGTTTGTGCTCGGCAGATACCAGTAGCTCAAGGAGTAGGTGGCGTTCGTCACCAGCGGTCCCGTGTCCTGCCAGATGGAAGACCCGAGCGAGGAACCGGCGCTGGTCGAGACGATGTGGAGACTGCCACTGCCGGAGTGCTTTACAGCGCTGCTCACCGCCGAGCCGCCCAGATTGGCCGACACGGTCCACGGTCCGGGAAACGCCGATTCGAAATCGCCGTTGTTGATCTGATTCAAGCCGGCTTCCGGCGTGCTGCCCGCAACGAGTTTCAGGTCGTCGATATAGACGTCTCCCGCGGATGTCATGTAAACGTACAAGCGCGAGGTGGTCGCCGTGCCGGTGAGCGCGACGTACTGCCATTGAGGCGCGGCGTTCGTGTTGGTGTTGACCGTCATAACACTCCAGTTCGCGACGCGAAAATTCTCCTGGGCAGGATCGATGAGCTGGAGCGAGGAACCGGTCCCATCCGCGGTCGCGAGCCAGGGCGGGTCGTCGTCGTAAGTGACCGCGTCGATCACCTGGTCCTGATCCGGCGTCGCGCCCGGTCGGATGAGACTCAAAGTTTCCCCTCCATTATCGAGCTGGCCGGCGAATTCACCGACGACCTGCGGATTGATCCCATAAGCGGCGATGAACGCGCTGCGGTCTTTGGTCACCACCAGGTAAGCGCCCGGATCGATGATCGTGCCCGCAGGGAATGTGAAATCGACGCCGTTCAACCGCCAGCCGGACAGATCGAACGCCGTGGCCGGCGACTGGTTGTGGATCTCGACGAACTCGGCATCCGGAATGACGGGGTTGTACATGATCTCGTTGACGATCACGCGTCCGACGGGAGACTCGACGGCGCCGGCGAAAGTGATGTTGATGCTGTCCGCGAGATTGGTGAGCGCGTTGCCGGCGGAATCAAACCCCTGGAGTGTGAAGCCGTTCTGGCCGCTCGCGAGCAGCAGGCGGATCGACCACGTCGTCACGTCCGTCCAGGTCACGAGATAGTCAGCCCCGTTCACGCGAAGACCCTTCACCTCAACGGGCGCAGTACCTGCGAGCGTGACCACGTTGGTGTTTGCGGTGAAATCATTTCCATTGTTGCTGGTGATCGTGAAGTTTGCGGCGATCGTGGCGAGTTGTTGCAGAAGATAATTGCGGCGTCCTTGAATCCACGTCTTCAAGGTCGCCGGCGAGCTGAGATTTTGACCGGCGCTCCGTGTCACGCCGTCGGCCTGGAGCGCCGCGTATTTCGCATCGAGCCACGGATTCGCGTTTGCCGCGGCCAACGGACCGTCCACGGCCTTCTTGACCGTTCGAAAGTAGGCGCGGCGAAATGGAGGATGGTTGTACATCCGTGTGATCGTCGGATCGTTGCAATCAAAGAGAGGGGCGTTGGTGTTCAATCCGAATCCGATGCTGGCCAGCATTACCCAGTCGATATCGAACATGTGCATCTGCCATTTGCCTTGAACGGGTTTGTAGGCGTACATGTTTTTGCCGATGATGTGGCCGTAGCTGTCAAAATTGTTGAACACGTGCTCGATGGCGAAGATGCCCATCCATTGCTCGATATCGACCAATCCCTCGGTTTGCGAGGTGTACGGCTCCGGAGAAGCCGCGTTCACGGCGTCCGCGAGCGCGAACAGATTCGTGTAGTCGTTCGCGGAATCCTGGACAACGCGCGGGAGCCAACACCAACGATAGCGCGCCAGCTTCTTGGTGGGTTGGCCGGTGGCAAGATCCGTCGTGGCGAACAATTGAAGCGTCGGCATCGGGTCGGCGATGCGCGAGCCGGCGTCGGAAAACTCGAACCAGCGTTCGATCTTGAAGAGTTGGCCGTCGGGATCGTCCGGCACCCATTCCCGGATGACCTCGGCGCCGGGCTGTTGCACATCCTCGTAAATGCTGCCGCGCTGCGTCTCGGTGACGCCATTG